>NZ_JCACCM010000087.1:90159-233830 GCF_059501405.1 Myxacorys sp. | reverse complement strand
TTCCGGGCACTGCAGAGAATCACCTTATTCATCTCTCCATTATGCAACGCCGAATAAAGCTTCTAAGTAGATGAACTTAATTAAACAACTCAATTAAACCTAAGATGCATTGCGCTGCTCTCATTCCAACCCTTTTCCCTGGGAAAGGGTTGGAATGAGGCTCTTCTGTCTAGTCGTGTCTTCCTATTTACTACCTCATCATCTAACTGTTTAGGTTTTTCTAGGCTTGCTTTGCGATCGCTCCAAAATCGGCCAAAACTCGCCCGTGATTTCGGAGAATTCCCAGTAAATTCAAGCGATTTTGTTTAATGTCGGGATCATTGTCCATCACCAGCACGCTATCTTCTCCGTCAAAGAAGGTGCTGACCGTTGGCGCAATCTGGCTTAGAGCCGTGATCAGTTTGGAGTAGTCTGCTTGTCCCTGCATGGTTTGGTTTAACGATTGCAAGGCATCGTAGAACGCTTTTTCAGAATTTTTCTGGAATAGATCAGGACGAATGACAACAGTTGGGTCAAGCTGTTGAGTATCTAAACTTCCCTGAGCCGCGAGACGAGAGGCGCGATTGACAGTCTCATATATTGCAGACAGGCGACCATCGTTGCGAATGGTTTGCAGAAATGAAGCGCGATCGCGCACATCCAACAGGTCACTCAATGCACGCTCTGCATACGTTCGATCGTTCTCACCCAACACCGCATTCACCAAGTCATAGTCGATGTTGCGGTCTTCACGCAGCAATGTTTCAACTCGTTGCAAGAAGAACTCTTTTAGCTGTTTCAGCAAATCTTCAGGCGTGAGTTTGAGTTGGGTAGAACGGGTCACGATCTCGTCCAGCAGTGCATTGAGATTGATGTTGAGATTAGCGGCCCAAGTAATATTGACAATTGCCGTTGCCGCACGCCGCAGAGCAAACGGATCGGACGATCCGGATGGAATCAGCCCCAGTCCAAAGATGCCAATTAGGGTATCTAAGCGATCGGCAAGTCCAACGACTTGTCCGACCAGCGATTGAGGCAATACGTCACCCGCGCCTTTGGGCAGATAATGTTCTGCGATCGCAACGGCAACCGCTTCGGGTTCACCACTCGATCGGGCATACTTTTCACCCATGACGCCCTGCAATTCGGGGAATTCTCCCACCATTTGAGTGACGAGATCGGCTTTACAGAGGAGGGCGGCGCGTTGGATATGCGTCAGCGCGTCGCCTGTGATGTTGAGTTGAGTCGCGATTTGAGCTGCGATCGCGACAATGCGATCCGCTTTCGATCGCATCGATCCGAGATCCGCTTGAAAGGTGACGGTTTCAAGCTTAGGTAAGTAGCTTTCGAGCGGGGCTTTGCGATCGATATCGAAGAAAAACTTGCCATCTGATAACCTGGCTCGAATCACGCGTTCATTTCCAGCCGCAATGATATCTGCTTTTTTGGGATCACCATTAGAGGCAGTAATAAAGTAAGGTAACAACTGATCTGAGTCTTTCTGACACACTGGAAAATACCGTTGATGGCTCTCCATTTCAGTTGTCACCACTTCTGGCGGAATTTCTAAAAACTTGGCGTCAAACTTACCGATTACTGCCGATGGATATTCGACCAAATTAGTGACTTCTTGGAGTAAGTCGCGATTAATGATCGCAACGCCGCCCACCTGATTTGCAGCATCGCGCACTTGCTGCTCAATCGTCGCTTTTCGGTGTTCGGGATCAACATCAACATAGGCAGCACTCAACGTATTGATGTAAGCATCTGCATTCGGAATAGAAACCGGATCAGGATGAAGTACACGATGTCCCCACGAAATGCGATTAGCGCGATAGGAAATAGAATGGCTAACGAGATCAATCGGCAAAACATCCTGATCTAATAACGCGACCAACCATCGAATGGGGCGAGAGAACTTTAGGTCTCCATCGGACCACCGCATGAAGCGTTTGCCATCCAATCCTGTGATCCACTGGGGAATTTGTTCGGTGAGCAGGTCTGCGATCGCCCGTCCTTTAATCCGTTTTTGCACAAACACAAACTCGCCCTTGTCCGTCGGACGAATTTCTAATGCATTGATCGCAACGCCTTGCTTCTGAGCAAATCCTTCTGCCGCTTTGGTGGGTTGCCCATCTTTGAACGCCGCTTTTGCCGGAGGTCCCTTCACCTCTTCGTCTTGGTCAGGCTGTTGACTCGGTAAACCTTTGATCACCACGGCTAGGCGGCGCGGCGTTCCGTAATACTCGATTTTCTCCGGAGTGAGACTGAGTTCCGCTAGAAGTTTTGGAAGGCGCGATCGCCACTGATTTAGCGCTTCGTCCACAAAACTTGCAGGTAATTCTTCTGTCCCAACTTCGAGTAAAAATGACGGCATGATTCTTCAGCTTCTAAAGGCAAAATGATTTGCAGATCGGTCAATCTCACTAGTTTACCGCGTAGGATGAAGGGTATAGACAAGTCTTGTTTTTGGGAGCAGTGGCTATGGTGTTAGACCTGCGATCGACTCAATCCGACATCATTTATCCAGACAGCGACGGGCAACCGATAGCAGACAACACGAAGCAGTTTGAGTACATTGTCTACATCAAAAAAGGGCTCGACTGGATTTTTGCTGACCATTCAGACGTGTTTGTGGCGGGCGATCTGCTGTGGTATCCAGTTGAGGGAAACAACAAGCTCCGGCAAGCCCCAGATGCAATGGTCGTGTTTGGCAGACCGAAGGGCGATCGAGGCAGCTATCAGCAGTGGAGAGAAAGTGGCATTCCGCCTCAAGTTGTGTTTGAGATTATCTCACCTGGAAATACAGTTCCTGAGATGAACCGCAAACATGGATTCTATGAGCGTTATGGCGTCGAGGAATATTACTCATACGATCCCGATCGCCTCAATTTAGCAGGCTATTTGCGAGTTGAAGATTCGCTAGAAGAAATTGACGATATGGCTCAATGGATTAGTCCTCGCTTGCGGATTCGATTTGAGTTAAACGAGGCCGGAAACCTCATCCTCTATCGACCCGACGACCAGCCGTTTGAAACCTATGAAGAAGTTGCTACCCGCGCAGAACAGGAACGCCAACGCGCAGAACAGGAACGCCAACGTGCAGAACAAGAGCGTCAACGTGCAGAAGACGCCGAAGCAAGAGTAGAAGATGCCGAAGCAAGAGCGATCCTTCTAGCGGAGAGACTTCGAGCCGCAGGCATCAATCCTGATGTTCTGGAGTAGTAACTGTCTCTCTACTAATGAGCCATTAAGCGATTTGATCAGAAGTATTTGATCAGAACTAGAGAGAGATCATCGCTATAATCACTATTCATTCCCCATGCAGCTTGGCAATGACAACTTCTCCCCGTGGAACCCTAAAGTCTGGCATTAATCGGTTTGTAGACGCGATCGCAAGTGAAACAACGGTTTACGTCATCAAGCGATTATTACAAGCGCTGTTAACTTTATTTCTTGCCTCGGCACTGAGCTTCTTCATCATTCAGCTTGCGCCCGGAGATTATCTCGATACGTTGCGAGAAAATCCTAAAATTTCCCCCGAACGCATCGATCAACTGAGACGTCAGTTTTTATTAGACAAATCCTGGATTGAGCAATATTTTCGTTGGGTGTGGAACATCATCTCCAGAGGAGATTTTGGCACGAGCTTTGTCTACAACCGCTCTGTCGTGTCGCTGCTGTGGGAACGAGTTCCAGCGACGCTGCTGATCGCGATTACGTCGCTGGTGTTGACATGGGCGATCGCCATTCCAATGGGCATCCTTGCCGCGATCCACCAACAGCGCTGGATCGATCGGGTTCTTCAACTCATTAGCTACACCGGACAGGGATTTCCAAGCTTTATCACGGCGCTGCTGCTGCTGATTTTGGCGCAGAACACGTCGCCTTTGTTTCCGGTTGGAGATATGACGAGTGTTGATTTTGCAGATTTAAACTGGTTTGGCAAGTTTCTGGATGTGAGTTGGCACGTAATTTTGCCCACGATCGCGCTGAGTGTGACAAGTTTTGCTGGATTGCAGCGCATTATGCGGGGCCAACTGCTCGATGTGTTGCGGCAAGATTACATTCAGACGGCACGAGCAAAGGGTTTACCTGAAAATCGAGTTATCTATGTTCATGCGTTAAGAAATGCCATTAATCCACTCATCACACTGCTGGGATTTGAGTTTGCAAGTTTGTTGAGCGGTGCGTTTATTACAGAGTTTTTCTTCAATTGGCCTGGTCTTGGACGGCTGATTTTGCAAGCGGTGCAAGCCCAAGATTTGTACCTGATTATGGCAAGTCTGATGATGGGAGCGGTCATGCTAATTGTGGGCAACCTGATTGCTGATTTGCTATTAAAAGCAGTTGATCCTCGAATCAAATTGGCAGATATGAATTGATGGCAATGCAGAACTTTAAAGTTTGAATCGCTTATGTTCTCTCAGTCGTATTACCTGATTCGCTCTCGCATAGACGGGAGTTATTTAGCGGCTTATCCCAATCAAGCAGAGGATGAAAAGTCGCGATCGCCTTCAGACGGATATGTTTTGGTATTTTCAGAACATTCTGATGTGCTAATGTATCTCAACAAATTTGGGGCAGATGTGCGCGATCGCTTCACAACCGAAACCCTACCCAGCTCGCAACTTGCGAGTGTTCTAAAGCGCTGGGGTTACAAAGGCGTTGGCATGGTTAAAGATCCATTACTGCCAAGCATCGATTTTTTGTCGAAAGCATAATTAATTTTCCTTCTCATCCTCCATAAGAAGGGCAAGCAAACCCGGCAAGTTCATCCTCGTTGCAGATGTGACAGAACCTTGAAGTTTGAGTAGATGGACATGAATTAAATTCAGCTCTTATGGGTTCTTGAAGGTTAAGAGCCTAGAGAGAAATCTATTGCCTTTTTGGAGGATATTGTATGAAGTCTATGTTAACAAAAGTACGTGCCTTACTAACCGTTTGCGTATGTGCATTATTGGTGTTCTTAACTGTTATTCCATCTGCGATCGCAACTCCCATGAAGGGTGAGGCGACTGAGCCTGCGAAGACCTATGAAAAGACTGCGGTAGACGCGATCAACGATGGTGGCCCCAAGTCTTTAGAGAGAATTCAGGAAAGACAAGCAGGTGGACTGAACGAAATTCAGGGTACCGCTGGAATCGAAGACCAGAAGCGTCCCAGCAATTCTGGAAGCGATACGATTGAGAGCAAGCTCAAGAGAGGGCTAGAAAAAGCTGAGGGTAAAGGCAAGGACGCTGCAGACCTTGCGAAAGATGTAGCTCGTTAAACTGCTGTTTTGAATTGTTAAATCGGGGGCAATCCTGTCTCCGATTTTTTGATGTCAAGTTTTTTAGTGTCAAGAACAAGAGCAGAAGGCGCTCACAACCTTTTTCGGTAGATCAATATACGATGCTAAGTGAACGATCGCAGGTCTTGCCATGTCTGATTTGCCACCCCTGACAACCGATACCATCTGGGCAATTCTCAACGACACCCTTGATGATGACACGACCAATCGTCTCGTCTGGCATTGTTTGGGCTACCGCTACGACGAAACGTGGAAGACAACAAATGTAACTCCTGAGTGGCGAGACGTCTATCCTGAACCGCCTAATTTTATTGAAAGTCGTCCGGCAGCCGTGAAGCTGACGAGATCGCTGCCTCCCGAAAACAAACAGCTTCTTAAAGAAAAACTCGGCTTTGCGGGCTATAAAGTCGGTGAACTGATTCCTCGCAAAACTAGACGGGCAACGATGGCAAATTGGCTGCTAAGCTACATGCAGCAAAATGGAATTAGCATTTAAATAGTATTCAAGAGGTTGGCAAAATGGGAATCGAGCGTCGCATGTCTCGCGCCATGTTTTTAGCGGAAGAAGTCGTGCAACTGCGGCAATTATGCTTTACACCGGGCAGAGTCTACCAACCCGGACACTACATTTCAGGAGAACTGCCGGATGTGGCGTTTGAAATGGGTTTAGTCGATAAACTACCTCCCGTTCGCGGTAAGAGTGCTGAAATTCGCAATGTTGAACCGGATGAGAAGGCATGACCACGAATCCCTACAGTTGGATTGAGCAATCGCTAGACACAATCCATCGAGCGGGTTGGTATCGATCAACAAACACCATCTCCGGTCGTCCGGGTGCAACCATCAAGATTGACGGACGACCTTATCTCAATTTTGCAAGCAATGATTATCTGGGCTTAGCAGGAGACGATCGCTTAATTGCCGCTGCGATCGCCGCTACTCAAGAACATGGCACAGGTTCAACCGGATCACGCCTGATTACTGGACACCGAGAACTCCATCGAGCTTTAGAACGCACGATCGCAACGCTTAAACAAACTGAAGATGCGCTTGTCTTTAGTTCTGGGTATTTGGCAAATGTAGGCGCGATCGCATCGCTGGTTGGCAAGCGGGATTTAGTTCTTGCAGATCAATACAATCATTCCAGTTTGAGGACTGGTGCGAGCATCAGCGGCGCAACGATCCTGGATTATGCTCATTGCAACATTGAGGATTTAAGCAACAACCTAGCTCAACAGCGAGACGGGTTTCAGCGTTGTCTTATTCTCACGGACAGCGTGTTTAGCATGGATGGCGATTTGTGCCCATTGCCGGAGATCCTAAACCTAGCCGATCAGTTTGAGTGCATGGTATTGATCGATGAAGCTCATGCAACCGGCGTAATGGGTGAAACGGGAGCCGGATGTGTCGAACACTTTGGCTGCACTGGACGTAGGATTGTTCAAATGGGAACGCTCAGCAAAGCACTAGGCAGTTTAGGTGGCTACATTGCAGGCTCAGCAACGCTAATCGATTTCCTTCGCAATCGTGCCCCGAGTTGGATTTACACGACTGGACTTTCTCCGGCAGATACCGCCGCTGCCTTAGAAGCCATTCGCATTGTGCAACAAGAACCACACCGTAGACAGCACCTCTGGAATTTGGTCACCTCGCTTAAAACTGTCCTCCAACAGACTGGATTGAAGGTACTACCGTCCGAATCGCCTATTTTGTGCGTGCAGTTTCCCAACGTCAAGAGCGCTTTAGAGACGAGCCAAGCACTAAAAGAACAAGGAATTTTTGCTCCTGCAATTCGTCCGCCGACTGTACCGACCAGCCGAATTCGCTTCACCGTCATGGCAACTCATGAACCTGAGCAAATTCATCGTTTAGCCACTGCATTCGGCTTATTGTGTGTTTAGGTGTGTCGCTATTCGAGAAGTATGGTTGCGATTAAGTTAACGGAACGACGAGCGCTACGGCGATTTTGGCAGTCGATTTCTGGCAGAATCGGACTGGTCTTGACGATCGCACTGTTGATTTTGGCGATCGCTGCTCCCCTGCTTCACCCTTATGATCCGACCACCGATCGAGATTACCTCGCAAGGCTGGTTCCGCCCAGTGCCAATCACCTGTTTGGAACCGATGGCTTAGGACGAGATTTATTCACCCTCGTTTGGTACGGCATTCAGACTTCACTACTCATTAGTTTGGTTGCTGTTGGATTCGGAGCCTCAATTGGGCTTGTGTTGGGTTTAATAGCGGGTTATTTTCGGGGCTGGTCAGAGGCAATCATTGGTTGGATGACGGACATTGTGCTGGCGTTTCCGTCGATTTTGCTTGCGATCGCAATTGTGACCGTCACCAGTCCCAGCCTGCAAAGCGTGATGATCGCCGTTGCCGTTGTGCAAGTTCCGATCTACGTCCGGCTCACCCGTAGCGTGGTTCTGTCTCTGCGCGAACAGGAATTTGTCGAAGCCGCCAGAGCGCTTGGCGCAACACCTTTACACATCTTGTGGCGACACATTCTGCCCGCTAGCTTGACGCCGCTCGTAGTGCAAGCCACGCTCTCCCTCGGAACCGCTACCTTAGAAGCAGCAGGACTCGGGTTTTTAGGACTCGGCGCACAGCCTCCTACACCCGAACTCGGAACTCTGTTAGCCGATGCATTTCGAGGCGGCTATTCGCTTTCTTCGCCTTGGACGACTCTGTTTCCTGGACTTGTTATCACCTTGATTGTGTTGGCATTCAATCTATTAGGCGACGGATTGCGAGATGCCTTCGACCCCCGATCTGCTTCGCAGAACTCCGCAGGATCGCGCTAACCAGGTAGGGTATTAAAAGAACTTTAGTCTCGAAGCAGTTCATCGTTCACGAACACCAACCTACGAATTATGGACGCGGAGCTTTCTCCATTACTTGAATCTCTCAAAAACCCTGATGAAGCAGTGCGGGCGGATGCAACCCAAGCGCTTTGGCAAATGTGGTTTGGTCAGAAAGGAGCAGCAGGTCTGCAAACCTTACAGCGATCGCAAATCTTGCTAGAAGCAGGAGAAGCGGCTCAAGCGGAAGCGCTGCTCTCAGAAGTCATTGAGCAAATGCCCGATTTTGCCGAAGCCTGGAATCGGCGAGCCGTACTGTATTTTGTGCAAGGAGACTATCGAAAAGCGATCTCAGACTGTCGCCAAGCGATCGCGCTTGTCCCCGTCCATTTTGGGGCGCTGCACGGGTTAGGACTATCTCTCGCCTCAATTGGCGAATATCGAGAAGCAATTCAAGCCTTTCGTCGAGCGCTTGAAATTCAGCCGTACGCGATCGAGAATCAAAAATTGATTTTTGAATGTACCGCCAAACTCTCGTAAAGAATTTTGCTCATCAACTTGCTTTTTATCTTTAACTTTCTGTAAAGGGACGATTAAATATGCAGTTCTTCGACTTTCTACTGGGACGGACTTCCGATCAGCTCAACTCAAACGTTGAAATTTACACGTGGCAAACCTGCCCTTACTGTATCCGCGCCAAACTGCTGTTGCGCTGGAAAGGCGTGAAATTCACTGACTACAAAATTGATGGCGACGGAGCCGCCAGAGTGAGAATGGCAAACCGTGCTAACGGACGCCGCACCGTTCCCCAAATTTTTATCAACGATCAGCACATTGGCGGCTGTGATGAATTGTATGCTCTCGATCGCGAAGGAAAGCTGGATTTGATGTTGAGCGAGGAAGGGAAAATAGGGATGAGGGAGAAAGAATAAAGATGAGGAAGCATGGGAATGAGGTTGCCATTTGTGAATGCTTGAACGTCAGATTAGGCGGACTTCTGAGAAACTCATCCCTCATCCTTCAGTTTTCATCCCTTTAAAAGTTCATCCCTCACCCCTCATCCCTCATCCCTGTTTGTGACACAATAAAGTAACGTAGCTCACCCAAGTACATCGTGAACACAGTCCGCACCGTTTCAGATACCAAGCGAGCGTTTTACAACCTCCACACCCGCCCGGTTAACTCGATCTACCGTCGGGTTGTCGAAGAATTGATGGTGGAGATGCATTTACTCGCCGTCAATGTGGACTTTCGCTACAACCCAATCTATGCCTTGGGCGTTGTCACGTCTTTCGATCGCTTTATGCAGGGCTATCGTCCTGAGCAGGACAAAGAATCGATCTTCAACGCTCTATGTCGATCGACTGAGGACGATCCTGATAGATACCGCCAAGATGCTCAACACCTTTTGTCCCTAGCGTCTCGTTTTTCTTGGGACACCGTTCTCATGCCAGAGAAGTCCGAAGGGATTTCAGATCTCGCGTCGTTGCGCGAATCGCTACAGAGCATTGCGGGTGATGCCAAGTTCAAATACAGTCGCTTGTTTGCGATCGGCTTATTCACCCTGCTAGAGACCGCAGATGCGGATCTTGTAAAAGACGAAGTGCAGCGGACACAGGCATTAAATCAAATCTCTCAAGCACTGAACTTGCCAGAAGACAAAATCCAGAAAGACCTAGACCTCTATCGCAGCAACCTCGAAAAGATGGTGCAGGTGCAGGCGATGATGGCTGATGTGCTGATCGTTGATCGCAAGAAACGCGAAGAACGCGCTCAAGCAAAAGCTGATGCCGCGAATTCTGAAGCGCCCAAGGATGAGGCTGCTTCCGGGTCATAGCATCGCTTAAGGTTTGAATCAGAAATGGGGACGGCGATATGCTGTCCCCATTTTGTTGCGCAGAATAATTTTTTCATTTTATAAAGTTTTCCTGATCAGAAAACCTTGCCTCGGAATCGGTTAGTCAGGCAGTGAAGCTACTGAGTGTCCTGATTTCGATTCGTCAAAGCTCCGAAGGATTGCCTAGTCCTATTCGTCACCGCCGCAAGAGGTGGAGGTAAGCCATGTCTGATCAATCGCTCAAGTTACAACAAGATTTTTATCGCTACGATCCAACCGCTTTAAATCCGGACGCTGGCCCCTCTCGCATCTTTCCGCATCGAGGAACAGAGGGTATGTTGCGCTATCTGATTGACGAACTTGGAGAGAATTGGGTTGCTAAAGCTCAGCTTCCGTCTCCTGTTCTAGAGGTGCTAGAAGGGTTTGAAAAATTTGGTAAAACGGCAGAAGAAACGTGGCTGAAGCTAACCACTTTATTGGTTGATCTAGAAGTATTTCAGTCTGATTTATTCAACTTTAATTTGCCACCTGACGAACAATTTAGTTCCGAATTTGTTCGGATGCGAAAGGCAATGGGTGAAGCTCTGTTAGCTGCTAAAAAAGCAGCGAAAACAACGGATACACTTGAAGCTCAACGCGACCAGTTTTATGGGGCGCTAGAGCAGCACGGTCGCAAACGTCCAGCAATGAAAGCGATCCATAAACGGGATGAAGGACTCAGCGATCGCGAGTTTGCTCGGCAGCGTCTCGCGGGGCCAAACCCCATTCAAATCCAGCGTGTGCAAGAGCGATCGCAGCTTGAAGGACTGAATCAAGCCTATCCCTTAATGAATGGTGAAACGATTTTGCTCTCGGATGCCACCGAGCAAAATCGTTTGTTTGCGATCGAGTATCCGCTTCTAAACCTCGCTTCAGATAAGTTGCAAATCGGGCGCTATGTCGGCAGTCCCAAAGCATTCTTCTATAAAAACAATCAAGAATTAGAGCCGCTATTGATTCAAATTGAACCAGGCGGCAAGGTTTACACGCCAAAGGATGCAGATGATTGGATGCGGGCGAAGCTCTATGTACAAGTTGCGGATGTAACGCAGCATGAATTAGTGACGCATTTAGGGTTTACCCATTTGGCAATGGAAGCCTTTGCGATCGCCACCCCGCGCCGCTTGCCGTCTCAGCATCCACTGCATCAATTACTGCGTCCTCACTTCAAATTCTTACTGGCTATCAATACCCGTGGCAACGCTATCTTGCTTGGAGAAGGAGCCGCGATCGATACCTTAATGGCTCCCACCAGAGCAGTTTCACTGTCCATTATTAACCGTTCATATCGGGCCACATCGTTTTCTAGCCATGCCTTGCCGACTGACATTCACAAGCGAGGCGTTGAACCCGAATTTTTAGCAGATTACCCCTATCGGGATGATGCTCAACTTGTGTGGGACGCCATTCATCGATATGTTGCTAACTACATAGAGCAGTATTATCAAACCGATGTAGAAGTTCAACACGATGCGTTTCTACAAGCGTGGGCGGCAGAATTGGGTTTACCGTTGAATCTGCGATCGCCGCAAGAATTTGCTCAAGCGCCCGACTGGGTTCCGAGCGCGATCGCACAAGAAGCTGGACTCGCGATCGATTTACCGTCTTACTCACGTGTGCCTGACTTTCCAACTGCCAAACATCCAGGACAGTTTACAACCGTGCAGCAAGTGATTGAGGTTGCCACGCAAATTATCTTTACCTGTAGCGCTCAACATGCGGCGGTCAATTTTAGCCAATTTGATTACTTTGGCTTTGTGCCAAATTCGCCCCTTGCGGCCTATACTCGTCCCGATGTTCCCGCCGTGTTGGAAGAGATCTTGCCAAATGCAGAAAAAGATTTAGGACAGATGGAACTTGCGTTTGCCCTGAGTGGCATTCGTTGGAGCCAGTTGGGAAGTTCTCAGATGGTCCAGTTTAATAAAGGATGCGATCGCCAAGTTCTACAAAAGTTTCAGATCGAATTGGAGCAGATTGGAGCAACGATCAATCATCGCAACGCCCATCGAAAACTAGACGCAGGAATAGATTATCCCTACTTGCACCCGGCGCTGATTCCCAACAGCATCAACATTTAGTGTCGCTCAATACATTCAAATCGAGAATTCCTCGATTACAAATTTAAGAGCGATCCTACTGTTTACCCGCTCATGACTCCAGAAATTACCGAGAAGCTTTTAGCCGCCAAAAAGGAAAAAGGCTTAACGTTCGCTGCGCTTGAAGACCTCTTAGGACGAGATGAAGTTTGGCTTGCGGCTCTGTTTTACCGTCAAGCCAGCGCTTCTGAAGAAGAAGCGACAAAACTTTTAGCCGCTTTAGGATTAAGCTCCGATCTTGCGCCAGAACTTACCAGTTTTCCAGTCAAAGGATTGGGCCCTGTTGTGCCGACCGATCCGTTAGTGTATCGGTTCTACGAGATCATGCAAACTTATGGAATGCCGATCAAAGAAGTGATTCAGGAGAAGTTTGGCGATGGAATTATGAGCGCGATCGACTTTACGCTCGATATTGAGAAAGAAGCCGATCCAAAGGGCGATCGCGTCAAAGTGATTATGAATGGAAAATTCTTGCCCTATAAAAAATGGTGAGGCGATCGGAAACTTGCGTATCAGTGCTTCAGTCACTACTACCGTCTCTTAGATTTTATCTAGAACGACTCTCGTTCTCGTAAAGGCTAGAGTAGGATAAATTGGCTGTACCACGATTGACGAGTACCAATGCACGCTCCCCATTCCACCGACTGTTCTTGTTTGATCCATGACCCCAAAACCAAGCAACGGCAACTCTTAATCGCATTAGCATTCGTGAGCAGTTTCGCTGGAGTGGAACTGTGCGTTGGGTTATCGAGCCACAGCCTAGCGCTATTAGCAGAGTCCGGACATATGGTGTCTGACTCTTTTGCGCTGCTGTTGGCGTTTCTGGCTACTCGAATGTCTCAGTCGTCGCTGCAATGGGGCTGGATTGGCGTCAATACCATTGCGGTGAAACCCAACCGTTCGCTCGAAACATGGGCCGCGTTGCTCAATAGCTGTGGTTTAGTGGTGGTCACGGTCTGGATTGCTTGGGAAGCGATCGCGCGATTTGCGATGCCTGCTCCCGATATTGCTAGTCAACCGATGCTAATCACCGCGATCGTCGGTCTGATCATCAATGGAATCAATATTGCTGTTTTGCACCAAGGCAGCGATATTGATTTAAATTTGCGAGCCGCTTTTCTGCATGTCGTTGCCGATGCATTGGGTGCAGTTGGCGTCATTTTCGCGGCGATCGCGGTTGCCGCGTTTCATTGGGTGTGGGCAGATAGCGTCATTAGCCTTGCGATCGCGGCATTGATTCTCGGTTCTGCGGTTCCACTAATTGGGCAAAGTCTCAAGCAACTGCGAGGATAGCGCTTCCTTAATTCAGAAAGCGTCATCAAGTTTGCAAGTCTTATCATTGAGAAAGGCCCTCTATTGTGCTACCCATGAAAGACCGCATCAAAGATCTCGCCCGCGCGCTTGCTCCCCGTCTGATTGAAATCCGCCGTCATCTCCACAGCCATCCTGAGCTAAGCGGACAGGAACATCAAACGGCGGCGTATGTAACAGGCGTACTGTCTTCTTGTGGATTGCGAGTCAAAGAAGCGATCGGCAAACTGGGCGTCGTTGGCGAATTAGACGGGCAAGGTCGAGATCCCCGACTGCTCGCCATTCGCACGGATATGGATGCGTTGCCAATTCAGGAACGAACTCCAATAGAGTTTGTCTCGCGGCAACCGGGAGTGATGCACGCCTGTGGTCATGATGTTCATACAACCGTTGGACTGGGTACGGCGATGGTAATGTCTCAATTAGGAGAAGCTCTACCTGGAACCATTCGCTTTCTCTTTCAGCCCGCCGAAGAAATTGCTCAAGGGGCAGAATGGATGGTGGAAGATGGCGTCATGAACGATGTAAACGCGATTTTAAGTTTGCATGTTTTCCCCTCAATTCCGGCAGGCAAAATTGGCATTCGCTACGGAGCGATGACCGCCGCCGCCGATGATCTAGAACTGACGATCGTAGGAGAGTCTGGACACGGAGCGCGTCCTCATGAAGCGATCGATGCGATTTGGATTGCCTCCCAAACGATTACGGCCCTCCAGCAAGCGATCAGCCGCACTCAAAATCCTCTACGTCCGGTGGTGCTGACGATTGGCAAAATTAATGGCGGACGTGCGCCGAATGTGATTGCCGACCAAGTGACGATGCAGGGAACGGTGCGATCGCTCCATCCTGAAACCAGCGAAGCGTTGCCGAGTTGGATCGAAAATATTGTGTCGAGCGTTTGCCAAACTTACGGCGCAACCTATCAATTAAACTACCGTCGCGGGACGCCTTCGGTTCAGAACGACCTGAGGCTGACAGGCCTAGTAGAATCGTCGGCTAAAGAGATGTTAGGAGCCGAGAGCGTTCAGATTATTCAAGAACCTTCTCTCGGCGCAGAAGATTTTTCGTGCTATCTCAAACATGCCCCAGGCAGTATGTTCCGTTTAGGCGTAGGCTTTAAGGAGAAGCGAAATTACCCGCTTCACCATCCTCTGTTTGAGGTCAACGAGTCTGCGATCGTCACTGGCGTAGTGACAATGGCATGCGCCGCGTACAATTATTGGCGACATTAATAAATATGTGGCAATAAATATGTGGCGACACTAATTATGATCACGCTTGAGTGTAACGGAGTCCGGTTTCAGAACGTGCAAGCAATCGTGTGGGATAAAGATGGAACGCTTGCGGACTCGCTTGGCTTTTTACGGGATTTGGGGCAAAAACGCGCCCAAGCGGTCGAAGCAGAAGTTCCCGGATTAGCAGAAGCAATCTTGCGCTCATTCGGATTTACGGCGGAGTCTCTTAACCCTGCTGGCCTACTAGCGGTTGGAACCCGATTAGAAAATGAAATTGGCGTCGCAACGGTAATCGCTCAAACAGGGCGCGATTGGATCGCATCTCTGACGCTTGCGCGCTCCGCCTTTGAGCAAGTAGACCAGGGTTTAGCGCGTAAAGCAGACCTGACGCCGCCATTTGATGGAATTGTGGATCTCTTGCGATCGCTCCATAATCAGCCTGTGAAGCTTGCTATTCTATCGAGCGATAGTCAAACCAATGTAGAAGATTTTGTCGATCGACACGAACTGAGGCCATACTTTCAGCAACTGGTAGGAGCGCGAGTTGGAATTAGTAAGCCTGCTCCCCAACTGCTGCAACTGGTTTGCACTTCGTTAAACGTTGATCTCCGACATACCCTCGTGATTGGAGACGCAATCGGAGACATCCAGCTTGCCACCAACAGCGGAGCGCTTGGGAGTATTGGCGTCACGTGGGGAGGGGTGACTCCAGCACAACTTGATGGGGCAACTGCGATCGCGCATCAGGTCAACCAAATTCGGCTGCTTCAAGGCTAAGAAGCAACAAGAGACGGCAAGTGAGTTTTTACCGTGTTGAGGAGTTGATCAAAGTCGATGGGTTTCCGAAGCAAACTATTTGCGCCCACTTCCCAGTAAGGCAAATGAGAATACTCATCGTGAGCCGTCAGCAGGACAATGGGCAGCTCCGCGATCGCTTTCTGACGAACTTGACGAGTCACGTCATAGCCAGTTAATCCGGGCATCATGATGTCAAGCAAGACGAGATCTGGGGGAGAATATTGGATCTTGTGTAGCGCCATCGTGCCATCAAGAGCAGTATCAACGCTGTAGCCTTCATCTTCCAAAATTGTTTGTAGTAAAAACAGGTTGTCTACTAAGTCATCAACAACCAGAATGCGATAATTGTTAGACATTACTATTGAGCGTTATGTAAACACCACGTTTAGCGAGACAAGGAAGTTACCTCGGCTACATCCTAGTTTCATTTCAAACATGGGATCTCTAACTCATGACAGATTTCGGAGAAGGGTGAAAACATCTTAAAGGTTTCTTTATTATGTTGAAGCATTATGTTGAAGCCTAGTGAGTAACCTTTTTTCGAGCCGCTCCCTTATAGAAATAGCCAGCAATTGCAGGCAAATCTTTTGCCCAAACTTGAGTGACTGTCGCTTCTGCAAAATGTCTTTCGACCAATTGCTGAATGTCGCGATCGAGGTGACAGCCATCGGCAATGAGTTTCTGAACAGGCGTGAGGCGATGTTGCCACGTTTGAATAGCGGGGTCAGAACTTAAGCCATGTTCGATAAAAAAGAAAGTTCCGCTTGGTTTCAGCACTCGACCCATCTCTTGCAGGGCCTGATCGACGTTAGCAATGCTGCAGAGCGTCCAAGTACTGACAACACTATCAAAGGAATCATCGGGCATCGGCAAGGACTCACCATTGAGAACTTTTTGATGCACGGTGATGCTAGAAGCTTGAATTCGCCGTTGTGCGATCGTACTCATACCCGGATTGACATCCACCGTTGTAATCGCGCGAACGGATTCAGGATAGTACGGCAAATTCAAGCCCGTTCCAAAGCCAATTTCTAGAACGTCTCCGCTGACACTCGCCAATACTTCTCGGCGATACTGCGAAAACGGATCGCCTGACATGGCCAAGTCAATCAAGCGTGGAAATAGCCATCGCGAATAGGGGTTGATCATTCCGTTATCTCACGCTAGATTGCTGAGATTTTGGGTCAAACTCCAGAGCTTTTTGATTGACCCACAGCGTTTTTTCACCCTTAGAAATGCGGCACAAATAAAACGCTTGATCATGCACAACTTGTTCAATATTAATAACCGTCCAACCTGGCTGACCCAAGTAACAAACCTTATCACCTACTCTAGGATTTCGAGCTCGCATAGAATTTGCACTAGAGGTGAGCTGCGTGTCTCCCCATTGCCAAAGCGCGATCGCAAACTGCTGAAATCGGGGGGTGACAGCATCGGCTATCACAGCAAACACTAGCGTCTCAACGATCATCACAGGTAACGCTGC
Source organism: Myxacorys sp. (assembly GCF_059501405.1). NCBI lineage: Bacteria > Bacillati > Cyanobacteriota > Cyanophyceae > Leptolyngbyales > Leptolyngbyaceae > Myxacorys > Myxacorys sp. The sequence continues at coordinate 216,955 of NZ_JCACCM010000087.1, read as the reverse complement.
TGCATAGGCTGAAAACTGATCTTGTACACTTAGGTTAATCGTGCGATCGATGACAAAGTTATGAATTAAGAAATAGCTGTAACTATGGAGCCCCAACCAGGTCATCAAGGGGGCAAGCCGCAAGCGATCGCTCAGAAACCGAAAGACCACCATACAACAGAGCGTCAATCCAACCGCTAACAAGAAATCTACAAAAATCCAACCAAAGCGATAAAACTGGCAGACAAAGCCAAGCGCGTAGATACTGACGCCTGTAATTAGTGCTTTGGCAGGCTTCCAAAAAATTGCGCCTTTACCGTGCAGATAAGCTTGAGCCGCAATCATTCCTACTACAAACGTACTTAACTTGGCGATAAACGGCACAAACGGCTGCCAACCTGAAGGTGTGTCTACGATCGCATAGGTTGGATGTCCTTGAAAGACAAAAACAGCCAACGCTCGATAGAGAAAGGTTACAACGGTACTGACAATAAATAAATTACGAGCGCCCCAACGCTGAAATAGATGCCATAAGACTGGAAAGATAAGGGCAAAGCTAAGAATAAGTGGAACAAACCACCACGGGCCGCTTGTCGGTAGTAGTAAATCACCTCCATAATCAAATAGCAATGGAAACGTCAGACTTGCAAACCCGTGCCAGGCATCGGGAATATAGCTATTTGTTAGCTTTCCAACAACCCATAGCACGGGGTAGGAGAGCCAAGCGATCGTCCAGAACGGCATTAAAATTCTGAGAACTCGCCGCCTCAAAAAACTTCCTACTTCTAGCGGCTTACCCTTGAGCGATAGTACTAAGCTGAAACCACTGACTAACACAAAGACATCAACAAACTGAAACCCAAACCAGACTGGCAAGCTACCCAAATGAGATAGCCAGGTTTCACCCAATTCACTCGATGCCGCAACCATCTTCTCAAGATTGCTGATTAAGCCAGTAGGCTGTGGCGTGTAACTATATTTCGTAAAGAGCAATTGAGCGTGATAGAGCAATATCACAACAGCGGCAAAAATCCGAATTCCTTCTAGCCAAGCTAGACGCTGTGTTTTTCGGGAGCTTTGCGAAGCAAGCCGTAAATTCTGAGAATGGGTCATTCGCAATACTCCTCAACGCTAAACAACAAACTTAAACCACCTAACTTAAGTTGCAACAAAATAGTTCTGATAAAGCCAGACCCAATATGACAGGTTCTCTAACATATTGGCTGAAAATCTACCAATTTATAGATTGCTCTGCTTCTCGAAATTTTAATAGCTAATAAAATTAAGCAATTTAAGAAAAATATTTTATCTAAGCTCATATTCGACATCAGTCTTTAACTACAACATTTCAACTGCAACTGCTGTAGAACGAAGTCTCAAGAGAATCATTCGGCAAGTATTGAAGAAATCTCTTAACTCAGCCCATAACTAAGCTGGCAAATTGTTGAAGCGATCGCATCTAGCAAGGGTCATATTTGCCTTAGTTCTGAACTCGCGGCAGTTGTTAAAGAGGTGATGAGTGCGAAACGAGCGTTTAGAAATTAAACACTAAAATTCTTCTGCCTTTTAATAAAAAACAAGTTTCTCATCTTGGTTCTCCATATCTTACAAAAGAATATTATTCTAATTTCTCGCACTCATTACAAAGAAAAAGCAAGGAAAGAGCTTCAAGCAGAGAAAATTTTATAGCAAAACTTCCAGCTCTGCCGTGCCAAATCAGTCAAAGCTTCATCAAATTGCTTGGGCAAATTGCTTGGAATTTCAGAACACTATACTTCTCTTGTTGCGACTGCTTCTCATGATTGCAACATACTTAAGTAACTCAAGTGAACTATGCGATCCTCACTTACAACGTCCTTCTCCGGCAAAATATGATACACCTAAAGTTAAGACTGTCAATACTTACAGCACTTTGTAAGTGTCAGTAAGTCCTCTTCCAGCAAAGTCAGAAAAGTTGCAAATTAATGTATTTGCCGAGATGCAGCCTGCCAATTTTGCCAGTCACTTTACTTTAGCAAGCTGCGCGAAGTAGCTAGTATTGAGATGGATTGTATCCTTAGTACCTTTTGAGCGTAAATCTCACTGGAATGAGTGATATCTATTCCTTTAGAAGTTTGCTTTTATATTAGAAGACTTGCTTCGGAGCGTTTTCGGCAGCCTTGTGAAAGGCTGTTTTTTTTTGTACTTTTGCGTACAGACCCGTTTGCTAAAAATTACGTTGACTGAAGCGATGAAATAAATGCTAAGGCATTTTCTTCACTTCGTGCCTGCCTCAATCTGACGTACTACCGTTAACGCCGAATAGCTGACTCCCGCTGTTCCCTCTCCCGGATGGGTTGAGTCGCCAACAAGCCAGAGGTGGTCAACAGGAGTGCGGTTCGCAAATCCAAACGGGCCAAATGTTGAAATTCGTTGCCCAATCCCTCCAACAATTCCTCGATCGCGAGCCGTGTAGCGTTGAAACGTCTGTGGCGTCGCCGCTTCTTGATAGATCACCGTGTCTTGATTGAGCTTAAAAAATTGTCCTAATCGTGCGATCGCTTCTTCAGCATATTGCTGTTTCATCACGTCATAATCGCCTTGCTGCCAAGCTTTTACATCGGTGAATGAAGACGCAATAATAGTCGCTTGTCCGTCTGGTGAGCGGCCATCACCCGGATGGCTCACGGACACAAATAAAGAATTATTCTCGCCAATCGGCCCGTCATAGTCATACAGAAATTGTAGGTGCGGTGGGCAATTCTCAGGAATTGCCGATCGCTCAACACCGAGATAAATTACAAAGGCTCCAGAAGCGGGCGGCAGCTTCTCGACTCGTCGCCCATAGCCCTGCGGTGCATTCTCACCTAACAACCTGACCAAATCCTGAACCGTGACATTCGCTATGACCTGATCCGCAGGTTCCAGCCAGGTTTCACCAGTTTTCTGATTCCGAACGGTAACGCCCGTTGGCCGATTGTCTTGCGTGTGAATCCGCTCCACTGTATGACGCATAAGCAGCGTTCCACCATCGCGCTCCAACGACTCGACCAAGCGATCGCTCAACACCTGCATACTGCCCTGCAAATGAAACAATCCGTGCGGGTGCTGAGAGACGCCTAATGCGGTAGCGGCGTAGAGGAGTGCTGTTTCGTTGGCGTCAACTTGGGAATAGAGCTTAAGCTGCAAATCGAGAAAGGTTTTGAGGCGGCGATCGTGGTTTAAGCCATAACCCTGCAACGCATCACCAACCGTTGAAAAGGTATGAGGCACAGTCAGTAGCGTAGCAGGGCGTAGCGCTTTCGTAAGTTGCCACAAATCCCAGATATTGCGTGGCGGCAGCACCGGATCGCGCATCTGAAAGGCCCAACTGCGGTGAAACAGGTCGGCCAGCAATTGCCAAAAGGGTTCGCTGCCCGGAAATTGTCGCTGTCGTTCTGCTTTCCACCGTTCAGGGTCGCGCCAAACGTTGATGGGTTGAGTTTCTCCTGGCAGGTACACGGCACAGGCAGGATCACAAAACGTGGCGTCCGGCAGCGCGATATTTAGTTCTGAAAAAATTCGATGGTGAATGCCGCCCGGTTCTAATCCTGCTACTTGGGTGGCTCCTACATCAAAGGTAAATCCCTTCCGCTTAAATGTAGAGGCACATCCTCCAGGTACGATCGCTTGATCGAGCATCATGACGTTGTACCCTCGGTGCGCTAGCAGTGCGCCTGCCGTTAATCCACCAATTCCTGCGCCAACAACGACTACCTTACGACCCGCAGACTTACGACCCGCAGAACCCTCACTCGCCATGATGCTATTACTTTGATGCGATTGCTTTACGTTCTGTAACAGTTTCAGTCTAGTACAGATAGCTGCGATCGCGGTGCTTCAGAACTGTTGGATCGATCAATCTTCTAACTCAAGGCAGACCTCGCCCGTATTTTCTAATCTGCACTCTTGTTAATAACATTACTCCGTTTAACAACATTATTCCGCAATACAAGTGTAGTACGACTGGGTGAAGAGATCAGCAATGCCGCCATTTCCTGATCAAGCGAGTATTTCTCAAACGCCTCTAAACTGTCACCCGGCGTTTTTTCTCTGGTCACCCAACCGAATTCAAATGAAGAAACTCGACAGTGATTACGCCCAGCAACTCTTTCAAAAACGCGATAGGCTCAAGATAGATGGAAAGAATTCAGTTTCAACGCTCGGGGAACCTGCATAGCGATGTGGCACGGCTATATTGCGAACTATCTATCCTATATCGCGAACTATTAAGGAGTACACCCAAGAATTGACATGGGATTACCCCTTGCACTTTACTTGTAAACTGAGAGCGCGAGACAAAACAGCGCAAAATCAGCAGTTGGAGGACTTGGTTCGTGGAAAACACGCTTGGTTTAGAAATTATCGAAGTCGTAGAGCAGGCAGCGATCGCGTCAGCTCATCTGATGGGCAAAGGCGATAAGAACGAGGCTGACCGGGTAGCAGTGGAAGCCATGCGTGAGCGCATGAACAAAATTTACATGCGCGGTCGGATTGTGATTGGAGAAGGAGAGCGGGACGACGCTCCCATGCTCTACATCGGTGAGGAAGTTGGCATTTGCTCGCAGCCCAATGCCAAGGAATTCTGTAACCCGGATGAACTGGTGGAAATTGACATTGCCGTTGACCCCTGCGAAGGCACTAACCTTTGCGCCTATGGTCAACCCGGCTCGATGGCAGTGTTAGCCATTTCAGAAAAGGGCGGCTTGTTTGCGGCTCCCGATTTCTACATGAAGAAACTCGCGGCTCCTCCGGCTGCTAAAGGAAAAGTAGACATCAGCAAATCCGCCACTGAGAATCTGAAGATTCTGGCTGAGTGCTTGGATCGGGGAATCGACGAACTTGTTGTCGTGGTGATGAAGCGCGATCGCCACAATGATCTGATCAAGGAGATCCGCGAGGCAGGCGCACGGGTTCAACTGATCAGCGATGGTGATGTGGGGGCTGCGATCAACTGCGGCTTTGCGGGAACCAACATCCACGCACTGATGGGCATTGGAGCGGCTCCTGAAGGCGTCATTTCGGCAGCGGCGTTGCGATGCTTGGGAGCACACTTCCAAGGGCAACTGATCTACGATCCAGCGATCGTACAGACTGGCTTGATTGGCGAAAGCAAAGAAGCCAACATCGCTCGTCTAAATGAAATGGGCATCACAGACCCAGATAAAATCTACACCGCTGAAGAACTGGCATCCGGTGAAAACGTCTTGTTTGCTGGAACGGGCATCACTCCCGGCAACATCATGAACGGCGTCCGCTTCTTCAAAGGTGGCGCGAGAACTCAAACTCTCGTTATTTCCAGCCAGTCTCAGACGGCTCGATTTGTAGACACCATTCACATGCACGGGCAGCCCAAGGTTGTTCAGCTTCGTTAGTAAAGAAGGGATGAGGGAGGTCTTCGACCCGCTTCGCGAGGAGGGACGCCTGCGGCAACGCTAACGTAAACCTGCGGTAACACTAATGCAAAGAGGGACAAATCAAGAATTCAAATTACAGTGATCTGAAATATCTTGTTAACGCCCCTTTCATCCCTCACTCATCCCTCCTTGTGGTTCCTACGGAGTTGCGTGCGCTAATCGCGGGGCAACCCCCTCCCTCATCCTTACTTTAGAGCGCCCTTTTAATATGAACATTGCTGTCGTTGGCTTAAGCCACAAAACCGCTCCGGTCGAAGTTCGAGAAAAGCTGAGTATTCCAGAACCTGTTTATGATCAAGCGATCGCCCACCTGTGTAACTGTCCCAATGTTCAAGAAGTGGCAGTTCTCAGTACGTGTAACCGATTAGAAATTTATTTAGTGACGTCTGAGACAGAGCCTGGAATTCGAGAAGTGATTCAGTTTTTGTCAGAGCACAGCAAGTTGCCGACGTCGATGCTGCGTCCGTATTTGTTTACGTTGCTGCACCAAGATGCTGTGACGCATCTGATGCGAGTCGCATCGGGGCTAGATAGCCTAGTGCTGGGAGAAGGGCAGATTTTGGCGCAGGTAAAGCACTGTCACAAGATGGGGCAACAGCATAGCGGCGTTGGGCGCGTTCTAAATCAACTTTTTAAGCAAGGAATTTCTGCGGGAAAGCGGGTTCGCACCGAAACGAGTATTGGAACTGGGGCAGTCTCAATTAGTTCTGCGGCGGTGGAACTGGCGCAGATGAAAGCCAATCTTGCCGCTCATCGCATCACGATCTTAGGGGCAGGCAAAATGTCTCGCCTGCTCGTGCAGCACCTCGTTTCTAAAGGGGCGACCAACATTACGGTTCTGAATCGCTCGATGGAACGGGCGCAAGAACTCGCTAATCAGTTTCCTGATGCGCGGCTCAAACTGCGTCCGTTGTCGGAGATGATGGCGGCGATCGCAGATTCCGATATCGTCTTTACTAGCACCTCTGCGACCGAGCCGATTCTCGATCGCGCCAAGCTAGAAACCTATTTAGAGCCGCACCAACCCTTGATGTTGTTTGACATTGCAGTTCCTCGCAACGTCGATGCCGATGTCAACGAGATGGCTCACGTCAAGGCGTTTAACGTGGATGATCTCAAAGCGGTGGTGGCGCAAAATCAGGAAAGCCGTCGGCAGATGGCGATGGAAGCGGAAGCATTGCTAGAGGAAGAAGTAGACGCCTTTGAGGGCTGGTTGCGATCGCTCGAAACGGTGTCAACGATTAGCAGCCTGCGGGACAAGATTGAAACGATTCGGGCTCAGGAACTGGAAAAAGCCCTTTCTCGGTTAGGCAATGAGTTTGGCGATCGCCATCGCGAAGTGATTGAAGCGTTGACCAAAGGGATTGTGAATAAAATTCTTCACGATCCGATGGTGCAGCTGCGGGCACAGCAAGATATCGAAGCGCGTCGTCGGGCGATGGAAACGCTAGAGGTATTGTTTAATTTGGCATCTGAGCAAGCGCGGGTGTGAGATTGTCTCACCCGCGCTTCAAAGTCATTCTGAGACTTTGGCTCGGCAACGAGATGAGCCAGCATTTCGTTGCCGAGAGGCTTCGGCTTAGGGTAAGTAAGTTAGGCGATGTATTGCTTAACGAAATCAGCCGCTAGTCATTAACTGCTGTAAGGTTGCTGTGAAATTAGGATAAGAAATCGCAGCAGCTTCGGCACGGTGAATCGTCGTTTTGCCTGTTGCATTCAGTGCCGCGATCGCTAAACTCATTGCAATCCGATGATCGGTAAAACTATCAACATCGGTTCCGGTTAAAGGAAATCCGCCTGTGATTTCCAGTCCGTCGGAACGTTCTGTTATTTGTGCGCCCATCCGCTCCAGTTGAGTGGCCATAACCGTGATGCGATCGCTTTCTTTGACCCGCAGTTCTTCTGCATCTTGAATCACCGTTGTTCCTTCTGCAAACGCCGCCGCCACCGCCAATATTGGAATTTCGTCAATTAGCCGAGGAATCAGATCGCCTGCAATTCGACAGGCTTTAAGCTGGCTGTGACGCACTCGCAGATCGGCGACCGGTTCACCTGCGACATCGCGCTGATTTTCTAATGTGATGTCGGCTCCCATCGCTTCAAGCGCTTCTAAAACTCCGGTACGAGTGGGATTCACACCGACATTTTCGATGGTTAAATCAGAGCCAGGTACGATCGCGCCTGCCACCAGCCAAAACGCCGCAGAACTAATATCTCCAGGAACGATGACGGTCTGACCGTGTAGGGTTGCCCGTCCTGTCACCGTAACGCTCTTGGCCTCCGGATCGACACTGACCTGTGCGCCAAACGCCCGCAGCATCCGCTCACTATGATCGCGAGAAAGGGCGGGTTCTGCCACCGTGGTTTGTCCGTCTACCATCAGCCCTGCTAACAGAATGCAAGATTTGACTTGAGCAGAAGCGATCGGGGACTGGTAGTGAATCGACTTTAGGGCACGTCCTTGGATAGCCAAGGGAGCCAACGAGTTTTGCTGACGCCCCCAAATTTCTGCACCCATTTGTTGAAGCGGTTTGACCACACGGGACATGGGGCGCGATCTCAGCGAATCATCCCCTGTCACCGTAAAGAAGCGATCCGGATGAGATGCCAAAATTCCTAGCATCAAGCGCAACGTTGTTCCAGAGTTCCCCGCATTTAGCACATCCATTGGCTCAACTAACTGACCCAATCCAATGCCGCGCACCCGAACTTCTGCCATATTCAGGTCAGAAATCGTTGCGCCCATCGCTCGAAAACAACTCGCCGTACTCCGGGGGTCTTCGCCTAGCAGCAAGCCATGAATGATGGTTTCTCCTTCTGCCAACGCACCCAGCATCAGCGCTCGATGGGAAATCGACTTGTCGCCCGGAATCCCAATTCGGCCCCGCAAGGGCGACCCTTCCGTAGAACGATCGATGGTGAGTTCATGTTGAGAACTTTGAACGTTGAGCGCGATCGTGGTCGAATTTGCCATGGGGATCAGATAGACTGACTAAACGTAAGTAATCCTACCACCCCTCATGCTGACTCAGCACCGCAAACCTGTTCGCCTCTACGTTGTCTCCAGAGATCTACCGATCTGGTCAGAAGTGGAAACAACGGGAACGATTTATCAAAAGAGCGCCGAACAGTTTCACTTGGTCTTGACCGAGCCATGCATCAAAGGAGCCACACCACGCGGGAAAACTGGCTCAATAGCAACGACACCCCGGCTGATCTGGATCGACATTTCGCCTTATCGCATTGCTATGACGATGCAAGGGGACGGCAAATTAAGCTACCGTCACTTGTGGCAGCGCGGCGTCTACGGCTTTAGTCGATACTGGTTGCAGGACGACTCCGCGAAACCAAACCAGTCGCTGCAACTCCGCAATTTTACTCGCAGCCTCTGGCTAGAGCAGTCTCCCTTTCCAAAGCTGTTGCAGCTAGATTATGAGCTTTGGTCAGAAACGCTTCAGCTTGGCAGCTATGTTCTGCATTTAGAAATTCTCGATTAAAAAATCCGCAATTGCTCCGAGGAATTGCGGACTACCAACGTCACTGGTAAACGTGCGATTCGTCATTAAGCACAGCGACAGAATTAGAACGTAAATGTCGTGCGGATCGTGCCAATCACGATGTCATCATTACGATCGTCATGTCCTGGAGCCGTCAGCCACACCAGCCCAGGCGTGATAGAAATGTTGTCATTCAGTTGGTACTGATAGAAGCCTTCAACGTGCAGCGACGTACTGCGATCGACCACATCTCGACCGAAGAAGGTTCTGAAATTACCGCTACCACCCGTCACTTTCGGCTCCATGCCGACAATAATGCCTGCGACGCTGCCTTTTTTGCCCAAGTCTGGAACCGCTAAGCCGACTGACCAGTTCCAAATATCTAGGTTGCCCTTCGTGCCGTTTCCGAGAGATTGAGCGTTGGTATAACCTACCGCACCGTTTAGCACCAGTTTTGGACTCACCTGGAAGGTTACGTTTGCACCATACGCATTGGCAGACGTAGGTTCGTTGAAGTTGCGGAAGTTCGCGTTATTGCTGCCGACGCCGCCGTTCGCTGAGAAGTCATTGTTATAGGCGTGAATGTAGGTCAAGCCCAAGCCAATGCGCTCATTTGGTTTGAAAGTCAACTGTGCGATCGCGCCGTAAGGCCCGTTAAACAAACCATTGCTGGCCGCTGGATTTGAAGCCGTCTCATCATTGGCCAGATAGCCTAAACTCAGTTCTAGAGCATCACTAAACTGGTGACGAAGGCCCAGTCCCTTACCGGTCAGCAAATAGTAGATCGAGTTGCGCGTCCCGAAGTGAGTCAGCGCACCCGTGCCGCCATCGCCATCTAAGTAAGGATTCAGAGTATCAGTGAAATCGTCGATCGCGCCTGCGTTCGCTTCAATCGTCACTGTGGTCTTTTCGCCCAACGGAAACTGATAGAGTAGGGCATCTACCCCGACCTGATTATTTTCATCTTCAGACGCAAATCGGAAGTTGCCTTCGCGAGTCAGCAACTCGCCATTGAGACTCGCAGGGAGGGTTGCCAGGTTCTGAGCTTGTAGCCGAGTCCTCAACAAATCCCGACCCGTAAAGCTAGTGTCGAAATTTAGACGAACGCGATCACCAAGAATCGTATTCTTCGAGACCCGCTCGTTCACTTCGCCCGTCGCCACGCCATTCGGAAAACCATTATCTATAACTTCGTCACCATTGGCATCTAGAATGGCATTCCGAATGAAATCTCCACCCGTGGCAACGCCTGCAACTCCAATCACCACTTCTCCGGTCAGTTTAGTAGTGGTTGAGAACTGCTGTTTCTCCAGAGTTGTCGTGCGAGCTTCGACAGCATCGACGCGACCCCGTAAGGTTGCGAGTTCTGCTGAAAACTCTTCTTGCAGCCTTTGCAGGATAGCTAAATCTTCTTTTTTAACCAGATCGGCAGTAGAGGCAGCAATCAGTTCGTTGACGCGATCGAGACAGGCATTTAACCCCGCTGCAAATTCGTAGCGAGTTGTGGCGCGATTGCCGCGATAGGTTCTGTCAGGATAGCCTGCAATGCAGCCATAGCGCTCAACGAGCGATTGCAGTGCCTGAAATGCCCAATCGGTCGGTCGCACATCCGATAGTTGAGACACTGATGTGACTTGATCGAGAGAGGACTTGTCGGTACTAAGATCTGCAACCGATGGAGTTTCATCTGAAACTGATTGTGCAAGTGGCTCAGTTTGAGCCGTCTCAATTGATTTGGATGAGGAAGATACTTCAGCCGCACCGACGCCTGACGCAACGGTTAGACTTGCGACAGCAAGAAGAATTGGGTGAACCCAACGAATGTTACGAAAACAATTTGACATGATATTTTCCGACTCTCACACCTAATGTTGTTGAAATGAAAGGTTGTTGAAATGAAAGGTTGTTGAAACGACGTGTTACAACAACGAAGCGATCGCTCTACTTTTGTCCAGCTATTTTGTCCAGCTAATAGTTAAACTACCCAGACAGAATCTTTAGGACACGGTTTCGATAATCATTCTCATTTTTAGTTTAATGGTTGGCGGCGAGAATGATTTTTAAGTTTGTAATTAGGTGATATTGCAACTCATTGTCAAGAAGTTCTTGGGATACAAGAACTTCGCGAGTTCAGTCAGCCACTGATTACAGAAATAGGGCAGTAGAAATAAGGGACAACCGCTTTGCTATAACCGCTCAGAGAGAGCGCTTCGAGCAAGGCAATGCCTAGGTTTACAACGTTTCAACCTCGCTCAACTCTACGGCAATTAGCCTACTTTTTGAATGGGGGGTAGGGGGATTAATTAACAAAATTCTCAGTTAGAACGTTTGGCGAGGGGTGCAAGTGACTCTGCCAATCCGTTCAAAGTTTAGTAGAGTGCCGTTCAAAGGAGCGCTAGAACTCTTTAAAGCGGTTTGTCTAGGCTTGTCTCAGAATCGAGTTGATTCAGTAATTTGAGACCTTGAACACGAGTAGTATAGTCATCTTGAGGCTGTTGTTTGAGCCACGCGATCGCGGGCGTCTTTCCTTGTTTGGCAGCGATTCTCAGGGCAGCCCATGTCTGCACCTCGGTTCGGGCAGGATTAATTTGCAGCGCCGCGTTAATCCGCTTTTGAATGCGCCCTGAATCGAATTTCAGCAGATCTAGCACTTCGTTCCGATCTGCTGCCGACAGTTGAATCACCTGAGTTGACTTTGCCCAACGCCCATCAATCAGATTGGCAAGAACCTGCTGACTGACGCTCGCCCAAGGCTGATCCGCTTGCGTTTTGGTGACCTTGGCATGGCGAGCGACTAAATCGAGTTGAGCTTGGGCCGTGTCTGTCCATTCGTCGATGCGTTGCTTTCGCACAGATTGCATGACGGCTAACGCAGGTGACCACAACCCGTTGCGGGCTAACAGCAACGCATCGGTAAATGCGCCACTGTCGATCGCAGCTTTATTTAATGAAATCGGTCGGAGTTGGAATGGGGTGGACTTAGAACCAGTTTGAAGCTGATAAACCTGAAAGTCTGGCTCTAGGGCAACCGTTCGGTTGACTAGCAGTTCGGGTGCTCGACCTTTAGAGACTTTCTGCCAAGATGGAGATTGACCAGCGGGACTTGTCCAACTGATCAAGCCGTTGATTGTAGTGGAGACAGGGCTGTAGTAAACCACCGATCCATAGGCAACAGTAGAATCCCCTTGGCGGAGAGTCCCCATCAAGTCGAGCCAAATGCCTTGAGTGTTGTCGTAGCGCTCAACAGTAGTGTAAGGAAGCTTACGATCGCTGCTGCTTGCCTCTATGACTCGTGCATTGGCTAACGGCTCTAAGACAAACGATTCTTCGACTTCATTGATCTCTAAAATATTGATAAATTGAAGCGCTTCCTTTTTTTGAGGAGTGGGGTTGAGAATTTTGCGATAGACGCGCAGTTCGCTCAGGCGATCAGCACAGTTGTCCGAACATTTTGTCTCAAGGCGAAAAACAGGTAACAGCAGATCAACTGTACGCTTTGCAGATTTTGCGCCGCTTTCTACTCGAATCGGATCGCCTGCCCGTAACCCTTTCTTTCTCAGGTCAGCCTGAACCTCTGCCATCGTTTTTGGGTCATCCCACGCAGACAAAGGAATTCTCGCGCCTTCAGGTAGGTAGTGATTCATCCAAGCCACAGATTTCGGATCTTTGATGAACTGAAAGCTCATCCAGGCGCTAGTCGCTACCAATCCCGCCGCACTGGCAATCGTAAGAAACACTCCTAACGAGCCGAGGTGAGGGATAGAAGAGACCTTGGGAAAACGTAATCTCATGACTGAATCGGATCAACAGTATGGGCGGAGCATCGGTTCAGTACACCCCTGCTTGAATGGTATATGGGGCGAGAAGAATTAAAACGTTTTTTCTCTAAGACTTTTTTGCTCTAGGACGCTCAAGTATCGATGACCCGCACGTTCCCAAGTGTACTCCGACTGAACGAGCGATCGCGCATTTTGAGAAAGCTGCGATCGCAGATCATCATCTTCAAACACTCGTGAAATAGCATCAACATACTCCGAAACAGAATTCGCTCTGAGCGCTCGCTGTGGATTCTTGCCGTCTACCGCCAGACCTTCTAAACCGCGATCGCTGGCAATGACTGGAGTTCCAGCTGCCATTGCTTCTAGCGTTTTATTTTTGATTCCGTATCCGGTTCGCATTGAAATCACACAGGCGGTTGCTTGGTGCAAATACTCAGCCATTGAGGGCACGCGTCCGGTGACGGTAATTCCGGGTTGCTGACTGAGTTCTTGCACCTCTGCGGTCGGGCGGGAACCTACGATCGCTAAAGTCGCATCGGGATAGCGGTTTTGAACAGCAGGCAAAATTTCTAAACTTAGAAATCGGGCGGCGTCGATGTTGGCGAGGTTATCCATTGCGCCGATGAACACGAGATGGTGTCCCCCCGGATCAGACGTTCGATAGGGAAAGGTCGAAAAATCAACTCCGTTAGGAATCACATCGATCGCGGCGGTCGGGTTGAATTGGGAGAGTTGATTGCGATCGTCATCAGTTGTAACAACGATATTGAGAAATTTTTTGCAGTAGCGTTGTTCGTACCGTTTGAGGAGCGGCAGATTTAAGCGATCGCGCCATGCATTCTCAGATGTTTGAGTATGCAGTTGATTCTTGCACGAGCCGTACACAGAACTATGCACATTCACGACGGTTTGAATATGCTGACGAAATTCGGGGCGGATATAAGATTCATTGACGCTATGTTCGCAGGTGATCACATCAAACTTCTGATCTTGCATCGCGCGGTCAATCCACGCCTGCATTTCAACAGAATAACTAGATAAGACGCTAGGCGGCGTTCCTTGCTGCAAGAAGGTTGCAAACCGAGCGGCTTTTCCGGCTAGTCCTGAGGATGCAGTGGGCTGAGGACGCGGAAAAACAACTAGTTCTGTTACATGCTCACGCAGAGCGGCAACATCGGCGTCGGTGACATCGTCAGTTCGTTGAGTGAGAACGGTGACATCGTGGGTCTGTTGTAAGTAATTCAACAGGTGAAAGGTTCGGACTTGAGTTCCGCCTTTAGTCGGGGGGTAAGGAAAGGTAGAGGACAACATCAAAATATTCATGGGGACATTTCCTTGAGAATTCCGTGAGACGAATCGTTATTCACGGGAATACTGACGATATCCAGGGTTCCCAATAATTTGTCGTTTTTTGAGTCGTGACTTGATTTCAACCTGATAGGAGATTTGATATGCCTTCGTTTGGGCTGTATACGCTGGCTAATGATACTGTATTTGATCAATTTGTCGCTTTACTCAATAGCATTGAGCAAAATGTTGGTTCAGATATTCCTATCTGTGTAATTCCCTACAATCGCAATATTGAGAAAACACAACGCGAAATCAATACTCGTAAGAACGTAACGCTGTTTGATAATTGGTTGGCGATCGAGCGATGGGATAACTTTTTTAATAGCGTTTGGCAGTTTCATCCCCGCGCAACCGGCTCAAAGTCAAGTCGTCCGGGCTGGTATGGCGGATTTGTGCATCGCAAATTTGCCGCGTTTGATGGCGGATTTGATCAATTTATCTTCTACGATGCGGATACATTAGCGATGAAGCCGATCGACGATGTGGTAGGTCAGCTTCAACATTACGACCTGATTTTTAACGATTGGGAACACGCAAAACGTCGTGATCTGACAGAACTCAATCTCGATGTGATCGAACCCGGGATTAGATTTCAAGAAGCAGAAATTCGTCCGTTATTGCACTGTGATAGTTTTTTTGCAGCGCGGCGCGGCATGTTTAACGATGCAACGCTGATGCAGTTAAAAAAACGCTTGGTGGACGATCAAGAACTCAACTGGATTCGCGATCGCTCGTGGTGGTCAAGTTCAGCCATGTTTAACTATCTGACCTTGGCTCAAGAGTGCACGATGTTTAACTTTACGCTTAGCCCTAACGGCTCCGATCGGACGGGCAACTGTGCTAACGCTGATCCATTTATCAATCGAGACAACATTCTCTACAACAAAGATGGATTAAAGCCGATTCACCGCATTCACTATATGAGCTACGCTTCGAGAGATTTTGCTCGGTTGTGTGGGGGCGAAGATGTGGATATTCCGCACAAAGATGTCTTTCTGCACTATCGCTTTCTCAAGTCGCCAGAGCAGAAACCGAAGGCACTGATTGCTCCGACTGCAACAACTAAAATGATGCGATCGCTGCACACCAACGTTTCTAAACTCAAAAAACTCGTTCAGGCATAATATTCTCCGATGCCCAAAATTAGCGTTTGCATTCCAACCTTTAACCGTGCCCATCTGCTGCCATTTGCGATCGAGAGTGTTCTCCAGCAAACGGAGCAAGATTGGCAACTGATCGTCTGTGACGATGGCTCGACAGACCACACATCGGAATTAATGACAACGTATCAGGATTCTCGCATTCGATATCTGCGTCATGCTCAAAATGTGGGCAAAAGTAACAACATGCGCTCTGGATTTGAGGCCGCGATCGGGAAGTATTTTATTAAATTTGACGATGACGATCGCCTAACGCCCGATTTTTTGTCTAAGACGAGTCAAATTCTAGATCGCTCGCCGAACGTCGATTTTGTTGGAACCGATCATTGGATCATCGATTCAAACAATCAGCGCGACTCATCGGCAACCGAACAAAATTCTCACAACTGGGGCAGAACGAACTTACCTGCGGGTCTAGTTTCTAACTTGCTAGATGTTGTGTTTGTGAAACAGAGTTTTCAGATTGGAGCAACGCTATTTCGGCGACAAGCATTGCTTGATGTGGGTTATATGCGTCCCAATATTCAAAACTGCGAAGATAACGATTTATTCGTTCGGCTAGCGTTGCGAAGCAATTTCCCCTCTGGGGTAAACGCGCATAAACAAGCTTACTATTTGCCCGAACGCCTGATGGAATACCGCGTTCACCCGGAGCAACAAGGCATCGATCGCGCCATTCCTTATCTAAAAGACAAATTAACGTACTTACAGAACTTCCAATTTGAGCAGCAAGAATTAGAAAAAGTGCGGCGATCGCGCTTAGCCGAAACTCAATTGTTGCTCGGACTAAGATTAGTCGAAAAAGGCGAAATGCAAGTTGGCAGAGAACTTGTACAGGCGGGAAGATCTGCTTCATCTGCTAAAGCGTATGCAGGAATGGCGCTTTCTGTGCTGCCACGTGGGGTGCGATCGTACGCCTTTAACTTAATTCGTCAGACCAAGTAGGTTTAATACGCGTAAATTTAATACGGCAGGACGCAGAAATAAGCAGCCCGTTGGACACTTCTTGCAAGGTGTGTTCTCGTTTAAACACGTCTTCAGTCACTAAACCGAAGCAATGAAATAAGGAAAATCTGTGTATTTGAATACTTTTTGGAGCGTTTTTTAAGAAATGTCATGGTAGTATAACTTTTAGTAAAGCCTTTCATTCAACTTAAGAAGCAGGGTTATCGGGCGGTTCATTTTATGATCGAGTATAAAAAAATTCGGTTGAAATGGGAAAGCTATTGGTTCAAAACCTTGGGAAGATGGCGAGCCTGTCCTTTAACCTGTCCTGTTGATCGACCTCATCATCGGCATGTTTTTTGGAGTTGGTTCGGTAGTTTCTTAGCCATTACCGCAACGTCTTACCTGGCTTTGAAAACGAATTCTCCTCTGCTGATGGCTCCCTTTGGTGCTACAAGCGTATTAATCTTTGGTGTCCCTGAAAGCCCTTTGGCTCAACCTCGTAATGTCATTGGGGGCAACCTCTTAGCAGCTCTCGTGAGTCTGATTATTCTGCATCTTCTCGGCTCTTCTCCCTGGGCAATGGGAATGGCTGTTTCTAGTGCGATCGGAATTATGCAGCTTACCGGAACTTTACATCCTCCCTCAGGAGCCGTTGCATTAGTCGTAATGATGACAAGACCGGACTGGCAATTCCTGCTGGCACCTGCCTTGGAGGGATCGCTGATCTTGGTGCTATGCGCTGTGGTTTTTAATAACCTAGCTGAAGAAAGGACGTATCCAAAACACTGGCTATAGCAATTGCACTAAGCCAAGACACAAGTGGGCCAAGATACGAGCGATGCTGTTGTGCAGCATTACGACCCGTTAGAACCAGACAGAGACGATTCTTCAGAACTTGGCGGAACCAATTGCAGCTTCCCCCAATCTTTCAACAAAACTTCCCCCCACTTCGCCGCCAAATTTATCTGCGTGAACGGCACTCGCACCGACGCGTTAGACATTTCAAACTCTAATTCGATCGCTTTCCCGCGTTCTGGTGGGGCTTGCAAGTCCACGGCTTGACCATCCACCAGCAATCGAATCGCTTGCACATCGTTTAGCGAAAACGTTTGAGGCTGCACGATTCCTTTACGAGTTGCCTTTCCCCACGTCAACTGATCGCCCTTCTGAGCTAATACTGAGTAGATGTCAAACTTGGCGCGATCGTAACTATCTGCCCACTGACGATATGTTTCTAGCTTTTGATATTCGTTCCAGCCTGCCCACGCTAGCCCAATAAAGACGGCAAGCAAAGGGAGCCATAGAAGACCGTGGATCATAGGAATGAAGGATGAGGGTGAGCGATGAAAAAGATAAGCCTCTATACGATCATGGTATCGCGTTGAAACATTTAGTTTTGCTTCATCCCTCCTCCCTCATCCTTACATCCCTCTAGCACCTGCGTTATCTTGGAGTTCAACTCCGACTTTTGATAGAGGGCTATGAGAAAGTTTCTGATCATTGGCTTGTTTTTGCTCGGTTTGGGATGGGCGGTTTCTAACTTTTCAGGACTCGCCGCAAAGGGCACATACGACAGCATTGTGCTGGATTTTAGAGAAGACAGGGGAACCGCTGAGATCGAGAATCAAGTCAATGCGATCGCGGCTCAGTTCAACGTTCGTCCTCAGCTCAATAGTCGCTTTTCAGAAGCCGATCATCTCTATGTCGTAAAGGGCGATCGTCAGTTGCTTAACGCGCTCAAACGCTCCAACATTTCTAAATACACTGAATATATCGAGCCTGACTACATCTACAGCATTCCAGAAGCGTCTCTATCAGGAGTCGTTGATGCGTCATCGGCACAGCCAAGCGGCGGACAAGCCCCAAACGATCCGCTCTACAGCAAACAGTGGAACCTCCACAATATCAGCATTGAATCTGGCTGGGCAGAAACGAAAGGAAGCGGCGTCACCGTTGCCGTGATTGACACGGGTATTTCTCAAGTGCCAGATCTCAAGGAAACCAAGTTTGTCGCTGGCTATGACTTTGTAGGCGAGCAAGAGGATGCCAAAGACGATAACGGACACGGAACCCATGTCGCAGGGACGATCGCGCAATCAACCAACAATGGCATTGGCGTCGCCGGAATTGCCTATGAAGCCTCTCTCATGCCGCTCAAAGTCCTCAGCGCCAGCGGCGGTGGAACGGTTGCTGACATTGCCGAAGCGATTCGATTCGCGGCAGATCATAACGCCACTGTGATTAACATGAGCTTGGGTGGCGGCGGTGAAAGTAGTGCAATGCAAGAAGCGATCGCGTACGCTCACAAAAAAGGAGTGGTTGTGATTGCGGCGGCTGGAAACTCCGGTCAAAACGCGGCTAATTATCCGGCTCGCTATCCGCATGTGATCGGCGTTGCAGCCTTGGGTGCTTCTGGCGAGAAAACGCCCTACTCCAACTTTGGTGCAGGCGTAGATATTTCGGCTCCAGGAGGAGACACATCGAACGGAGAAGCAGGCGGCATTCTGCAAAATACGCTCAACCCCCAGACCGGAGAATCAATTTTCGCAGCGTTTCAAGGCACAAGTATGGCAGCTCCTCACGTGGCAGGAGTTGCGGCTCTCGTACAGTCTGCTGGCGTTAAAGATCCAGACGAAGTGGAAACTGTTCTAACTGAATCGGCTCGTAAAGTTCAAGACGACACCTTAAACCAGTTTGGCTCAGGGAAACTTGATGCCGCTGCTGCCGTTAATTTGGCACTTAGAGGCAAAATTACATTCAACGATTTCTTCCGGTGGTTGCGAGACAATGGCTACCTCAACCCGCGCTTCTGGATTGATGGCGGAGCGGTTGCCCTACTGCCTAAACTGGCGATGGTACTTGGCTCTTATCTTCTTGCCTGGTTCTTACGCAGCTACTTTCCATTTACGTGGAGTTGGTCACTGGCAACCGGATTAATTAGCGGCAGTTCTGGTTTCTTTTTCCTGAAAGGACTCTACCTATTTGATGTGCCTCAATATCCCTTCCGCCTTTTGGGAAGTTCGCTGCCTGAGCTAGGTAGTGCCGTGCAGGGCAGTAGTGCGCTCAATCCAATTTCTGCCAGTGTTCTGATTCCAGGTCTTCTGCTTGCGCTACTGTTGGGACATCAGCAGTGGAAGTGGTTTGCGATCGGGTCATCCATTGGTGTTTCAGTGTGTCTAGCCACCAGTGCTGCGATCGATCCGACCTTAATGTGGATTGGCGGCGGCGCGATCGCTCGCATCTACCTGATCGTCAACGCTCTGCTCTGCTTCGGCTTGGCTCGTCTTGCTATGAAACCAGAGGACAAAATCGTATGACTGTAACGGGTGTTATTCAACACAAAGGCTTTGGAACCGGAACTTGGGCACTCGACGCCGAGGATGGCAAATCTTATGAACTCCACAAGCCGCCGAGTGAGCTTCAGAAAAAAGGTCTCAAGGTTGAAATTGATGGTGAAATTCGAGACGATGTGATGACGATCGCAATGATTGGCCCGGTTTTAGAAGTGAAAACATTTAAAGTTCTTTGAACTCACTCTAAATCAAGAACGCTCCAGAAAGTTCAACCTTCTGGAGCGTTCTTGATTCAACCTTCTCCAATTACGCCTGATTCAACACGTTCTGCATCTTCGTCCGAAATTCTCCTTTCGGATGTCCGCCTTTTACCTCACCAATAATCCTGAAATCTCCTTCGGGTGAGTCGCATACGATATAGGTGGGCCATCCCATCTCTGCCTTATCCGGATATTGGGCTAGAAGAACCTTTCGATATTTCCGATAGGTTGCCGTATCTTGCATCTTCACATCGATAAACTGTAGCCCCAGCTCCTCTGAAACCTTCTGGTCATAAAATGCCATTTTGTGGCAAATGCCACAATCTTCCGAAGAAAATTTAATCACTGCACGAGTCATAACTGTCATGCCAACACGTCTGCATTAACCAGCGTAGAGGATTACAGAGCGTTCAAAACGGTTTTAGCAAGATTTTTTAGGGTTGTCCGCTCCGTGCCACAACAATGTCCGGAAACAGGGATAATAAGCCTAATTACGTTTGCCTTACCAATACCGCTTATGTTCCGTAAACTCCCGTTCGGACTGCTATTACTTTCTGCCGGTGGTGTCGTCACCGTGATCGGGATCGCTGCTTATCTGCTCGATTATGCCGCGCTCAACATGATCGGCTTTTTCTACGGCATTCCGTTGTTCTTAGGTGGAATTGCGCTCAAGATTACTGAGTTAAAACCTGTTCCATTCATGACGCAGACGACGCCAGAGGTGCTAGCGCTGCGAGAAACGCAAGCGACTAAGACTCAGACCCAAATTCTTAATGATGTAACTCGCTTTCGGTATGGGCAAAAAGCACATTTCGATAGCGCCTTAAGCTACTTAGGACTCAGCCCAATCGAGAAACAACGTCCTGAACTGATGGCAGTCCGCGAAGAAAGCACCTATGGAGCTTATACGTTGGTTCTCCTGTTTGATTCCTCCTATTTGCCATTTGAAGTGTGGACGCAACGACAGGAGAAGATGACCAACTTTTTTGGCCCAGGGGTGAAAGTGAAGTTGGCACAGCCTGAGGAAGACGAGGTGGAAGTGTCCATCATTGCAACTCCCGATTCGCCTGTGGCAACTCCCGATCCGGCTGTGGCGACTTTAGAGCAATAGCTTGGGATCAATAGAGATCGCTAGCTTGCCAGAATAATCTAAAAAATTGTCTCACTTCTCTAGACGGACAGCGTACCATTGCAAGTACTGTCCTGGAGCCAAATCAAATTCACAGGTTGTATTAATTAAGTAAGCGACTTGCTGCTCAACAGAGGCGAACTGCTGCAAATCTTTGGGCAACGCATCTTGTTGAGCGGCAAGGAGCGATCGCAGCTTCTGCGTCAGTTCCTCGGCAGTCAAAATCTGCTCTGGCTGATTGGTTTCTAGCACCACAAAGTGGTCTTCTTGATACATTAACGAATCTGGCATCGTTTAATCTCATTTCAATACGTTCTATTGTGACGCTTTCTCTTCCACTCAAATCTCCCGTAGGTGAGAACTAGAAGCTGCTTCAGATATGTTATCTAAGGCATATCATTTCTTTGATACCCATTTTAAGGAATCGTGCCCCTATGTCGCGTTCTGTCCGTCTGATTTTCAATCCTGTGGCGGGTCAGGGCGATTCCGAACAAGAATTAGCCTTGATTAAGAGTTTGCTGGCTGATCTCAATTTAGACGTTTGTTTGACCTCTGAAGACGTAGGAGCCGATGTCCTAGCTCAAGAAGCGGTCGAACACGGGGTTGATGCGGTCATTGTGTCTGGAGGCGATGGTACTGTGTCGGCGGCGGCAAAAGCGCTTATGCAGACGGAGGTTCCGTTAGGCGTGATCGCACGGGGTACAGCAAACGCATTTGCTAATGCCCTAGAAATTCCCACCACGATTGAGGGAGCCTGTCAAACCATCTTAAAGAACTACACCCAAAAAATCGATATTGCGTCCTGTAATGGACACCCGATGGTATTGCTTGCCGGAATTGGGTTTGAAGCAGAAACCGTTGCAAAAGCAAATCGGGAGGCGAAAAATCGATTTGGGATTTTGGCATACGTTCTAGCAGGCTTACGACAGTTGCGCGACTTAGAACACTTTGAAACCGAAGTCGAAACCGATGACAAGATTATCTCTTTCACAGCATCTGCTCTCACCGTTGCAAACGCGGCTCCCCCCACGTCTGTGTTAGCCCAAGGCCCATCCGGGCTCGTGGTAGATGATGGACTATTAGATTTAACGATCGTTGCTCCCGCCAATCGCGCCAGTGCCATCACCGCAACGTATCATTTATTTCAATCAGCGCTGAGTGGCAATCCCGCCGATCGCGACGATATTGGCTACCTGCGATCGCGCCGGTTCAAAATCACGACCAATCCACCCCAGAAAGTTGTTCTCGATGGCGAGATGAGCGGCACAACTCCCCTCGATATCTACTGCATTCCCGCAGGCTTAACGGTCTTCTTACCGCCGCCCAACGAAGAAGCTGCCGCAACCGAAAAGCTGGAAGGACTGCCAGATTTAGTAATTGAATCTAAAGATTAGATAGAGTCCTGACCATTGTGCTGATGCGATGGAATATATAAACAGTAGGAGCTGCTATTTTAAGTGAGATCTAAAATGCATCAACTGGGATAGCATTTCGGAGATGACTAGGATTTGGACATTACTCCCAGAGGGAACTGCAAGGCAACCGCAGGTTTGGTCAACGATAGGATAGCGAATGTCAGTGAGCGTAGAGTGGATTCCTTTAGGTACGAATGCAGTTGCGATCGCAGGCAGTATTGCTTTAACCGTCTTTCTGCATCGCCTTAAGCAGAAATCAGCCGTGGGCAAGCTGTTAATCGAGGTCCCTGAATCTCTGTCAGATCAACAGATGCAGGAAGCTCTATGGCGACAGTCGATCGTCGTGGAAGCGGCGCTTGATGGAATTGCAATTTTAGATGAACATGGGCAGTTTCTCTACCTCAACGACGCTCACTTACGCATGTTTGGCTACCGTCCAGGAGAGTTAGTCGGCAAAAGTTGGCGAGAACTCTACTATCCCGAAGAAATTAGCCGCATTGAGCGTGAAATTATTCCACTGCTAAAGCAAAATGGACAGTGGCGTGGCGCAGCGGTTGCCAAACGCCGAGACAGCAGCACATTCTTTGAGGAAATGTCGCTCACGTTAACTGAAAAAGGATTTATTAACGTCTGTCGCGATGTGACCGAAACAAAGCAAGCCGAAATTCGCCTCCGAATTTTGGAACGGGCCATGCGGGCAAGCAGCAACGGCATTATCATCACTGACTCCACTCGTGCTGACAACCCGATAGTGTATGTCAATCCTGGATTTGAGCGGATGACAGGCTATTCGGCAGATGAGGTGTTGGGTAAAAATAGCCGCCTTCTGCAAGGAGGAGAGACCGAGCAACCTGCATTAGAGCAGTTGCGCCGAGCTTTTCAAGACGGAGAAGACTGCACGGTCACGCTGCGGAACTATCGCAAAGACGGCTCTCTCTTTTGGAATGAGCTGTCCATTTCTCCGGTGCTCGATGCAGAAGGACGGATCACGCATTACGTTGGTATTCAAACCGATATTAGCGATCGCAAGCACACAGAAGAAGCGCTGAAACGACAATATCAACGGGCGCTGCTGCTCAAACAACTCACTCAAGAGATCCGGCAAAGTTTAGATACGCAACAAATTTTTCAGACAGCAGCGACTCAAGTTGGGCGTGCCTTTAACGTCAATCGCTGCCTGATTCATGCCTACGTATCGATTGCAGATCCGATTCTGTCAGAATTTGAGTCTTTGCAGAACGAAGCTGAGTTTCCTCAAATTCCGATCGTCGCGGAGTATTTAGAGCCGGGTTGGAGCGCCTTAACCGGATTGAAAATTCCGATCAGCGGCAATCGGCATATGGAAACCGTGCTCAGAACAGATAGCGCGATCGCATCTCCCAATGTCTACACTGACCCCCTCCTGCGATCTCATCACTCGATCTGCCAGCAGGTTTCGCTCCGATCAATGCTGGTGGTGCGAACGTCGTACCAAGGAGAACCAAACGGGGTCATTTGTCTGCATCAGTGCGATCGCGATCGCCACTGGAGCCAAGATGAAATTGAACTGCTAGAAGCTGTTGCCGATCAAGTCGGAATTGCTCTCGCTCAAGCTCGGCTCCTAAAGCAAGAAACCTTGCAACGCGAAACGCTCACCAACCAAAATGTTGCTCTAGAACAGGCAAAACATGCTGCAGAAGCCGCAAATCGAGCGAAAAGCGAATTTCTAGCCACCATGAGCCATGAAATCCGCACTCCCATGAACGCTGTAATTGGTTTAACAGAATCGCTGCTTGCGATGGCTTCTACTCCTCAACAGAGGGACTTTCTAGAAACTATTCGCAGTAGCGGAGATACTCTACTGACCCTCATCAATGACATTCTAGACTTCTCAAAAATTGAATCAGGCAAGCTAGACGTTGAGCAACAGCCGTTTGATGTGCAAACCTGCCTCCATGAGTCTATTGAGTTGATAACGGTCAACGCAGCAGAAAAAGGCATCCATATTTCCTATAACATCTCTCCGCACATCCCAGCTGCGATCGTGGGCGATGGAACTCGGCTGAGGCAGATTCTAGTGAATTTACTCAGTAATGCGGTCAAGTTTACGGAGCAGGGGCAGATCGAGTTGACGGTTAGCATCAAGACTGAAAACGAGATACCTATACCTTGTCCGCCGTTCTCTGAATACTGTTCTAACCTCACCTCTAAGCTCAACCCTACGTCGGGCTTCCATCTGCTATTTGCCGTACACGACACAGGCATTGGCATTCCCCTGTGCCGCATGGAGCGCTTGTTCAAATCATTTAGCCAAGGAGATTCCTCGACCAGCCGGCAGTATGGAGGAACAGGACTTGGACTCGCGATCAGCAAACGCTTGAGCGAGATCATGGGCGGACAAATGTGGGTCGAAAGTGAAGGTAGACTGGGCGGCGACCCACCTCAGGGCTTCAAACCAGTCAGATCAACTCACGCTAAGGGTTCAACGTTCTACTTCACAATCTGTGCTGTCGCTGCGGAATCGGGTCTTACCCGAATTGCTGATCAAAACTTCACTCCAACAAAGACCAAATCGCCGATTGATTCGTCTAACGTCAAGACCAGTCTCACCAATCAATCTGCTTCAGCAAACGGATCTATTGAGCCGCGATCGCTACGTGTTTTATTGGCAGAAGATAATGTTGTCAATCAGAAAGTCGCGCTGCACCTCCTGCAACGATTAGGGTATCGTGCGGATGTTGCCTGTAACGGGTTTGAAGTATTAGATGCGCTGCGGCGTCAGCCTTATGACGCTGTCCTTATGGATGTTCAGATGCCAGAGATGGATGGGCTGGAGGCAACTCAGACCATTTGTGCAGAATGGGCGATTGAGCAACGTCCACGAATAATTGCAATGACTGCCAACGCTATGCGAGGCGATCGCCAACTCTGCCTTGAGGCCGGGATGGACGATTATCTCAGCAAGCCAATCCGTCTGGAGGCACTGATGCGTGCGTTAAGTAAATGTCAGCCCCGCTTTCCGAGCCTCACGCCTGCTGAAGCCACCCTCAATGGGCGGACTTTAGCAGGGAGATCTGTTTTGGCAGCCGATCAGGGCACAGAAGCGTTGCTCGACACTATTTCTAACTATCTCCACGATGCGCCCCAGCTCGTGCAAACAATTCAATGCGCGATCGCTCAAAGAGATGCCCTTTTGTTGCAACAAGCGGCTCATACTCTCAAGTCCACCAGCGCTGCTGTCGGAGCAACGGGGTTGGCAGACTTGTGCCAAGAGTTAGAAACCTGCGCCCGCATGGGAAACCTAGATCCAGTAGTCCCCCGCATCTGCCAACTGGAGGCTGAATACGATCGCGTTCAAGCCTCGCTACACACGGAACTTCAGCAATGCCAGAGATAATTCCCTCAAATCACAATCCTCCTCTGATTCTGGTCGCTGATGATGACAAGATTACCCGGATTGGGTTGCGGCAAGCAATGGAGCAAGAAGGCTACCAAGTGGTCGAAGCGAATGATGGTGAGGCTTGTCTAGCAATCTACGCCCGAATGCGTCCAGATATCGTATTGCTCGATGCCATCATGCCTGGAAAAGATGGATTTACCTGCTGTGTGCAGATTCAGCGGATGAACGGTGGAGGACGGACCCCGGTTCTGATGATCACCGGCTTAGAAGATCAAGAGTCTGTCGATCAAGCGTTTGCAGCCGGGGCTGTAGATTACATCACAAAACCAATTCATTGGGCAGTGCTACGCCAACGGGTTCGGCGCTTGATTCAGCAAGTCAGGCTCTATCAGCAGCTAGAGCAGGCGAATCATGAATTGCAACGCCTCGCGTCGTTTGATGGCTTAACACAAGTAGCAAATCGGCGGCGGTTTGATGAGTATTTGCAGCAAGAATGGAAACGGATGCTGCGCGATCAGACCTCGCTCTCGCTGATTATGTGTGACATCG
The DNA here is from genome assembly GCF_059501405.1 of Myxacorys sp. Classification (NCBI taxonomy): domain Bacteria; kingdom Bacillati; phylum Cyanobacteriota; class Cyanophyceae; order Leptolyngbyales; family Leptolyngbyaceae; genus Myxacorys; species Myxacorys sp. The sequence continues at coordinate 190,782 of NZ_JCACCM010000087.1, read as the reverse complement.
ACTGCTTCAAGCGGTTTAATGACACCTACGGGCACCAAGCAGGCGATAACTGTTTACGACAGGTAGCCAATGTGATTCAGAATGCGGCGAAGCGATCGCTCGATTTACCTGCTCGTTATGGGGGAGAAGAATTTGCGGTAATTCTGCCCAGCACTGACCAAGAAGGGGCAATTCAAGTTGCACAAGCCATTCAGATCGGTGTAAGAGAGCTTGCCATCGCTCACTCTAGCTCGACAGCCAATGCGATCGTCACAGTGAGCTTAGGCATTGCTACTACCATTCCCAGTCCAATCACATCGCCAGGACTATTGATTACCGCTGCAGACAAGGCGTTGTATCAGGCGAAGCATGAAGGGCGCGATCGTTACTCCGCCTGCGTCAGTTAGTCAGGAACAAATCTTTGTCATTTGGCATCATTAGAGCTACTCAGCATGATATGGCCGACAAGTCCATATGAGAGATCAGCTAGCTAATCAGGCGTGCAGGCAGCCAGTTCATCCTTCTGTAGAAATAATACGTTCTTCTGAACAAGCTTAGGCGGAAAAGGCGAATAAATTGTTTTAATAGGTTTCGGAATTAGCAGCAATTAACGTGTATTCCTAACAATAGGCCTCTATCCATAGACCAATGTCAGCTTAAAAATCACTCAAATTTATTATCAAAAATAAAATCTAGAAGTACTGTTTTAGCGAACTAAGCTAACAGCAACTCCTAGATTTTATTTGTTTTATTTAAGACAGCAAATATCTGGCACAAATAAACTGTGACACTTATGGAAGAGACCATTATCGAAAGAAACTCAACTGCAAATTAGATATACCTAAGTTATGAGAAGTCACAAATGTTTTTCGGTGATAACTCTAGAACTCTCCAGTTAGTTCAACGGCTTCTAATATCAAGTAGAGACTCTTTCGGTTCATCCAAAAATCCCTTGATTAACTAGAACATTTGTTGAGAAACTCTGGAACTTTTCCAACCCATCTTACGACTAATAAGTAAGAGAACAACAATCAATCTTAATCTCCTAGGGACACAACAATGAAACTCTCTCTTAAGTCTTTCGCAACTCTTTCTGCTGTTTCTGCACTCGTTGTCGCTCCTCTTGTTATGGGTGCAGGTTCTGCTTCTGCGCAACCCGTTCGCTTCGACGGCAGCTACGTGGGTGCTGGTGTTTCGGCTGGTGTGACCAATGGCGGCAGAGACAATGATGCTGCAAATATCGGTGGTACCATCCAAGGCCGTTTTGCTGTTCCTACCGCTCCCGTTTCTGTTCGTGGTGCAGTAAGTTTCAACGGCAATAATAGTGCAGTGATTCCTACTCTGTCTTATGATCTTCCTGTTAACAAAAACACGAACGTCTATGCAGGAGCAGGTTACTCATTTGTGCAGAAAGATGGTCAAGCATCTCCGCTTGGAAACAAGGATGCAGCCGTACTGCAACTAGGTGTAGAATCTGAAGTCACTAAAGGCGTAGTGCTTTTTGGCGATGCGAAGTACGGCATTAATGCCTACCAAGGTAGCAAAGCAGGTGCAGTTGGTTTGCAGGCAGGTGCTGGTATTCGCTTCTAATGCAATATCCGCTTCTAATTAGCAATTCATACTGATCTCTACGTTGGTGATTTGAGTTAAACAGCGATTAAGTTGAAAATGGTTCCTGACTTAACTAAAGTCAGGAACCATCTTTTTTTGAGCTTCCTATCTTAAGAAAGAGGTTATTCAGAAATAATTTTTGTAAGCATAGAGATGGTAACGAATTGAAATTTCTATTTCAATCTTGAGAAGCCGTATCAATTGCTCTTTTGATGACAATCCCTAATTAAGTTAAAAAGAATCTAAGGTAGAGGTCAATTATGGCTAATTCGGTCAAAGAAAAAATTTCATCCGATTTGAAGCAGGTTAAAGAAGTCGGACAGCTTCGCCGCGATCGCATTCGTGACATCATTCAAGGGGCAATCTCTCAGGTGATGTCGGAAGTGAAGGGCGGATCGGGCGAGGTGCGATCGATTGTCAAAGATGCGTTCTCATCGGCAATTGAGAGTATTCAAGAAAATAGTTCACATGTCAAAGAAGAAGTATCTGCCTCGGTTGAAGGGGTGATCGAGGGCATTAGCCATGCCCGTCACAAGCGGATTTCAGAGACAGAATCGGAAGTCAACCGCTTGCAAGCTCAGCTTGATCAGCAAGAAGGAGAACTGGAGAAGGACGTAGAAGAAGGACTGGCAGGGCTGAAAGAGGCGGGTAAGGATTTGTCGGCAGAGATGCGGGAACAGATTGACCACGCGATCGAGTCTATCCGCAACAGCGAAGAAGCATCTCTGCTGAAACAGCGATACGCGCAGTTGCAAGCACAGATGTCAATCCTTCGTGCTAATCTGGCGGCTCGCAGCGAAGTTTACTACGATCGTGCTCAAGGACATCTAGAAGACGCGAAACGCTGGTATGACCAAGCTCGTCCGCAGGCAGAAGTTGCAAAAGCCAAAGCCGATCAAAAAGCAGAAGAGTTTGATGCCAGATTAGGCGAGGCCGGAACGGCATTGGCACGGCGGGAGCGGAAAGTTCGTCAATTGCTGCGGGACTTGCTCAAGCAGGCAAGTGAAATGCTGAAAGACGATCATTCAGAAACGAAGGACGACCGTCCCCTCGCAGAACTTCCTAGCTCTAATCAAAAATTCTCTAGCCCTAGCCAGGATCTGTCTAGCGATCGCAATTTAGGAACATTGCCGCCTAGCGAAGCTGAAATAGAAGACAGCAATATTCGCTAAGGCGTTTGGGACGGTTGAAGCTAACCGTCTCATTAAAGAAGCATTGATTTTTAGTGGACTGTTGCTAAAGAAACGCCAAGCCACCCTTCAAAGTTCTGTTGTTGAAGGGTGGACGGGTGTTCTATAGCTTCAAGATGATATTGAGTGGCGCGAGGCGGAGCAAGAGTGAGCGATCGCGTCTTTAATTCATCGCTGTGGAACACCGTAACTTCAATAGTGTCGCCCGCTTGATAGTCCTTCAGACGCTCATCTAACTGCCCTGACCCGACTCGCAACCCATCGATTGCCACTAATTCATCGCCTGCATCGATCGCGGCTCGCTGTGCGGGTGAATCTGTCTCGACAAACTTCACGATTTCGCGCCCGCCTTCAGTTCTGAGTGTCATACCGATCGCGGGTACTCCTGTCTCTCTGTTGGATACAACACGTAAGCCAAAGCCAACAAGATACTCATCAAACGGCAGTTCTTCTGTACCGTCAATGTAGCGATCGTAGAAATCTGTCAGATCAAATCCTGCAACTGCTTCCAACACAAGTTTCAGTTGTTCTTTGGTAAACCCAACTTCAGCTTTACCAAACTGCTCCCACATCTGGCGCATCACATCGTCAAGCGATCGCTGATTCTGATGCTTAATCCGAATTGCTAAATCAAGCAACAGCGATACCATTTCGCCTTTCAGATAGTAGGAAATTTGAGAATTGGCGCTATTTGCATCAGGACGGTAAAGCTTAATCCAAGCATCAAAGCTCGATTCACTCAGGGGTTGTACGAGCCGTCCTGGAGTGGTCAGATAGCGAGAAATTTCTCGACTCAGAGCCGTTAAATAGGTTTTTGCGTCGTAAATGCCTGCTCGCAGCGGAATGAGCAAATCGTAGAAACTGGTCGTCCCTTCGCTAAACCATAGGGAAGGTGTGTAATTCTCGTGTTCATAATCGAACACTTCTAATCCTTTAGGACGAATTCGCTTCACGTTCCACAGATGGAAGAATTCGTGAGCTACAAGCTGCATAAATCGCTCATACTTGTCTTTTGTCCGAAATCCAAGGCGAGAATAAATTAGCGAACAGCTATCTTTATGTTCTAACCCACCAAAGGCTTGAGAGGCTAAATGAAGGAAAAAAATATAGCGATCGTAGGGCAGCCCACCAAATAGCTCCGCTTCGACTTCTATAATTTTTTGGGTATCACGAATGATGCGATCGACCTCTAAATTTCCTCGTCCCCAAATTGCAAACTCGTGCGGCTTACTCAGTACCTCAAAAGGATGAATCTGGTGCTGTCCAATCTCAAACGGACTATCAACCAACGCATCAAAGTTCTGCGCTTCAAAGGTGTTCACTCCCACACGGGGTAAAGCCGTTGTCACAACCCAATCGGCTGGCGGCAAAATCTGGATGCGAATGGGAACCTGTTGAAACCCTGGTACAAAGAAGAACAGCGCTGCTCCATTGAAGTAGCCATGAGTTTCATCAAGATGGTTTGTCCGAACCGTCAACTCATTTGCAAATACTCGGTAGCAAACTGCAATTTCCGACCTACCCTGCGTCTCAATCTGCCAATGATTTTTGCCCAGCTTTCGCCAATTGAGCGACGTTTCAGCACCATAAAACGCTTCAAAATCCTGCAAATGCCGTGAATATTCCCGTACCAAGTATGACCCTGGCGTCCACACGGGCATCTTTAAATCAAGGGTCTTCGCCTGCCAATTCTGAATCCGCAAAGTCACCTCAAACAGATGCGACTCGGGATGAGACATCGCGACTTGATAAAACAGAGCGAGATCTTGTGAGAGTGGGGTGTCAATCAAGGCGGCTGAGGATGTTCCGATCGGTTGTGACTCGCAAGGCAACTCTTCAATCGATTGGGTCAATTCAAAATCCTCACGGTTCATAAATTTACCCCACAGTAGTAGAGAACAACAATAGAGAGTTCTATCCCCTATCATGCCTCATTTCAATTTCTCTATCACCGCTTAGTCCGCAGTTGATTTAACTGTTTGAGATTCATTAGGGAGATAATCTGTTGCTCTGTATTTACTTTGAGCCACCCTTTGTCACTCAGCTTTTCTAGAATCTTCGTCGCTTCCTCAACGGTGATATCTGTAACATCCGCTAAATCCTTGGCTGGAATATTAAAGATGTCTGCTCCCTCACCAATCTTATCGCCGTAGTTTTCTCCGAGCAAAGATAAGGTGTTGACTAACTTCACAGCAGGCGGTTGATTGCGAAGCTGAAAGCGGATATTAGTTTGCCGCAAGCGTCTCACCATCAATTGCAGCATCCGGTGATGAAGTTGAGGATCTTTAAACAGGGTTTGAATGAATCGTTGAGCGGAAATACTAAGTAAATGTACATCAGAGAGCGCAATCACATCTGTTGAGCGAGGCGATTCATCTAGAATTGCCATTTCTCCAAAGAAATCACCCCGACCTAGAATAGCCAGTGTGGAAACGTCTTCCCCGGTGCCAGAGTGCCGTCGAACTTTTACCCAGCCCGATACAACAAAATAAACTGCATTTCCCCAGGCATCTTCCATCAAAACGGCTCTGCCAGTTGGGTACTCGTGCTCAGTCGCAACGGATAGTAGCCAATCCAGCGTTTCTGGATTGGCCGCTGCCAATAATGGAAATAACTCACTGAAAGCTTCAGTCTGCATGACAGATCTTCAGAGATGGACGTGTATGGTAGAGGGTCACTCGTCAAACATGTCTATGTAGACACTATATCTATATGCCAAAACGCCCACCAATTTACCAAATGGCAAATTGAGTCCGTTCTGATGGTCCAGAGATTGACGGATCAGCCGAACTGCTCAGAAATTGGAGAGAACACAGGCAACTAGGGAGCAGCCGATAACATCGCACTCCTCAAGCGAGGAAGTAGTAACTCTACATAGGATGCCCATCCAATTACGATGGATTGATGATGAGCTAAAGTTTCTAAATTAATCTGATCAGATGCATAGCTGATCGGTTGCCCCTCTAAATCGCAGCAAACCAGTCCAGCGGCCTGCGCGATTGCAATGGAGGCGACTGTGTCCCAAACCTTCACTCGCTTGTTGAAATACACATACAAATCTGCTTCTCCTAGGGCGGCACTCACGACTTTTAATCCGAAGCTACCCGGAGCGCGCACAAATTCAATTTCTGGAATTGCTTGACTAAGCGCACTTCCAAAGTTGGCAAAATCGATTTCTCCAATCATTACTTTAGGACGATCGAACCGAGAGGATGCCACAGGGTTCAGCAACTTAGGATCAGCATCCCCTTGAGTACGCCAAATTCCTGATTCTGGCGTACTGTGATACATCAGGTCATACTCCGGAGCATAAATCCATCCAGCGCTTGGCATTGCTGACCCCGGAGAACCCGCATTCTTCTCTAGAACGCCAACTAAAACTGAATAGTTGCGATCGCCCTGAATAAAATCCTTGGTTCCGTCTAACGGATCAATACACCAAAGGCGCTGATCCTGCTGAAAGTGAGGTCTTGAGGTGGGATTCTCCTCTGAAACAATGTAGTCTTGAGGAAAAAGGGTAGTGAATTGCTCGGTGAGTTTACGATCAAGAGCCTGATCGACGCTCGTGACAAAATCATCAGGACCCTTTTCAGAAACGTCAAACCTTTGGGTTGCAAGATACTTTGCGTGTTGTCCGCAAGCTCGAATAATGCGGCGGATCTCAGTATCTAACAATAAGTCAACCATAGCGAATCCTCACAGCAGTGCCATTTTGACACAAAAAACGGGCTAACTCTAAGTTAACCCGCCAGCTTGGGAACGCGCAGAGAAACTACTTTTGAACAACCAACTTGACGTTAGCGTTTTGCAATCCGGGGCGCTTCACTTCAGCCAAGGTCTTGTTCACAGCATACTTCTGGTTGATCGAGTTGATCAATTCAGTCTGGTTGTGCTTCTTGGCAACACCCCAGAGATCAGCAATCAAGTCGAAGGAACCATCTGCGTTGCGAGACCAGCCCAAATCGTATTCGCCTTCGAGGACAGCAACAATGTCAGCGCGAACACGCTGTCCGTTGTAGCCACGAACATCAGCGTCGGTCTTGGTCGAAATACCCAAATCACGCAGAGAGGACGTGAGGATTTCGGATTCAGTAATCTTGGTGCGTAGAGTGCTAAAGTGAGACATTAGGGTTTCCTCCGTGGAAAGTTGAATACAACGACAACGTTTTGCTTGTTGAGAATCGCAATCAGCGTTCAGTGGAAACCTGAAGCCTAATTGCTTGTTTGGCTGCTGGCGCATGGAACCAGCCTTTCCTCCTGTTGGGAGCAGGAGAAAGCTTTTAGAACTCAAGTCGCTGATACTCAGCAACTGAGGACGCTGCAGGTCGCGCTCGCTGCCTAGCCCAGTCCCGTAGGGCTGTTACCTGCTCGGTCATTGTCTTGGATAGCGGCATCGTGGCTCGACATGCCGCAATAATATCCAGTTGGGTAAACTCGCGGTCTTGAGCAAAAGCGTCATACATTGCAGCGACTAACGCTTGCTCAATTTCTGCCCCCGAGAAGCCGTCACATACATTGGCTAGCTGATCTAAATCAAAGCGAGTAATGTCTCGACGACGCTTCACGAGGTGAATATTGAAAATTTCTTTGCGCTCTTCGGCGGTTGGCAAGTCAACGAAGAAGATTTCATCAAAGCGTCCCTTCCGCAGAAACTCACCCGGAAGCCGCTCGACTCGGTTTGCGGTCGCCATCACGAAAACAGGAGAGGTTTTCTCTTGCATCCAGGTGAGGAAGGAACCGAAGATCCGGCTAGACGTTCCACCATCTGAGTCGGATGACCCAGTACTGCCTGCAAACGCTTTATCCATCTCATCAATAAAGAGGATAGCTGGAGAGATCGACTCGGCAGTTTTCAGAGCGTTCCGTAAGTTCGCTTCGGAGCGACCCACCATCGACCCGTCGTACACCCGACCCATATCGAGTCGAATTAATGGCAGTCCCCACAGACGAGAAGTGGTTTTCGCAATCAAGGATTTACCGCACCCTGGAACCCCTAAAATCAGCATTCCTTTTGGTTGAGGCAACCCATACTCGCGTGCTCGCTCTGTAAAGGCGTTAGAGCGCTGCTTTAGCCAACGCTTTAGCTCTTCCAAACCACCGACCGACTCGATCGTCTCATCCTCCTCCATGAACTCTAGGATGCCGTTGCGACGAATAAGCTGCTTCTTCTCAGAAAGAACAATATCAACCTCTTCTTCGGTCAAGCGCCCCGTAGTGACATACGCCTTGCGATAAACTTTCTCCGCTTCGTCACGAGTTAAACCTAGTGCCGCTTTCAAAAGCTTTTCGCGAGTCTCCGTTGTGATTCGCCGGGCGCGGGTCAGATCGAGTTGGCTTGTCAGGACTTGATCGAGTTCTGACATATTAGGCATCGCAAAATCGATGACCACTACCTCTTTCTCAAGCTCAATAGGAACTTCTTGAACCGGAGACATCAACAGGATCGACTTCTGAGTGCCTTTGAAGCTTGCGATCGCGTCACGCAACCATCGCTTCACCGCAGGAGAGTCAATGAAAGGGTGCAAATCTTTGAAAACAAAGAGTCCAGGCTCTCTTTGTCTCATCACCCATTCAATCGCAGCTTCAGGAGAAACCGTATTGTGCTGAGTGACATTGCGAGGCTGCCCGTACTCAACGATGCCGTGAGTGACAGTCCACAAAAAGACTCGACGGTGGGGCTTGGCTTGTGCGATCGCGGCGATCGTTTGCTCTGCCCGCTCCTCTTCGGAGGTCACTAGATAAATTAGAGGATATTGAGCCTGTACGAGAATATTTAGCTCTTCTTGCATAGCCACTGACCTACCTGAAACGGCGCAGAAAAATAACCAGCTTCCCAATCCAACATTGTAGAAGACTTTAGCTAATCACTTAATCAATCCAAGTTAGCAACCTTAACAGGGAACTAGCGTCTCCTGATTGGAGGATTCGCTTGCCGCACCAACCTGAACTTTCGCAACAGGAAAACTTTCCTCTACTAAGACTTCAGATGGCTGACCAAGCGGTGCCAACTCACCATCCCGCAAGACAACAGGGGTCGTGCATCCGGGACAGTTGTAAACTCGATGCGCTTGTCCATGAGCCTCTTCCACTTGCTCCACTACATCGGGATGAGTTAGATAGAAGATGAGCGCCTTCTCCGCAAGGGTTGACATCGCTTCGGAGGCAACTGCCGCTCCAATTTTTAGTTGGCGGTGCAGTTCTGGTGGAAGATACAACGTAACTTTCTGCTTGTCTTGCATATCTCTTTCAGTCGTTTTACCCGGGTATGTAAGAACAATATCTAGGGAATCTCGGACTGTCAAGCCAGAAAACCAGCATGACGGCAATATTGTTACAATTCTTTACAACATGAATCGATTTAATTGGAATTGGAGCCTGAAACACGACGTTAGACAGATGTCAAGAAGAACAGCGTGGGGAGCATGTTTAGCGATCGCGCTGTTTAGCTGCGGCTCCTCGGATGGTTTACCAGACCGATGGGAAACGTATCGAAATCCTCGTTATGGATTTGAGTTCCCTTACCCTGCAGGATGGCAAGCGGCTGATTTGCCAGAGAATCGAGATGGTGCTGCCTTTAGAAACCCTCAAAATCAACAAGTTGAGATTCGTGGATGGGCAAGCTTTCTTCGAGTCCCGAAAAATTCTGGAACAGCAGCGCCTAAATTGGCCTCATCACCGACTCCATCGGTTCGTCTAGCGAAACCCTTTTCTTCTAAAGCTCCTCCGACTCAGGTTCCTTCTCAACGTTCGAGCAGTCTACCTCCTGCAAATTTCACAACTGAACAAGGCATTCAAGGGAGGCTCCAAGCTAATATTGAAGCCCAAACAAGTTCTCTTACGCTTGTTCTAACTCACGAAAATGTCCAATACTATTTGCGGGGAAGCGCTCCAAGCCAGCAGTTTGATGCGTACTATCAGTTCTTCAATTACGTAGCGCGTCGCTATCGAATTCCAATAAGCCGAAATTAAGCTCAACCGTCTTAAAAATTTCAAAAATAAAAAATTTCAAAAATAGAGCATCTAATAGAGCATAGAAATATTTCCTTGCTAGACTCCATTCAATGTTAGAGGTAGGATTCTGACTCATACTTTTCTCAAGGGTTAGACTGCAATGCTGGCAAAAAGAATCTTGCCTTGCCTGGATGTGAAAGCAGGACGGGTTGTGAAGGGCATAAATTTTGTTGATTTACGCGATGCTGGCGACCCAGTTGAGCTTGCTCAGGTTTATAACGAGGCGGGGGCAGATGAATTAGTTTTCTTAGATATCACCGCAACTCATGAAGACCGCGACGTGATTTACGATGTGGTTTATAAAACGGCAGAACAAGTCTTTATTCCACTAACTGTCGGGGGTGGAGTTTACAGCTTAGACGTGATTAAAAAATTGCTGCGGGCTGGAGCCGATAAGGTGAGCATTAATTCGGCGGCAGTGCGTGACCCCGATTTTATCAATCAAGCAAGTCGGCGGTTTGGTAATCAGTGTATTGTGGTCGCGATTGATGCGAGACGACGCCCAGATCCGACTAATCCGGGTTGGGATGTCTATGTACGAGGTGGACGAGAGAATACGGGAATTGATGCGATCGCGTGGGCGAAAACCGTAGAACAACGGGGAGCTGGAGAACTACTCGTGACGAGTATGGATGCAGACGGAACGAAAGCAGGATATGACCTTAGTTTGACGCGTGCGATCGCTCAAGAAGTGCAAATTCCTGTCATTGCGTCGGGAGGCGCAGGAACCTGTGAACATATTTACGATGCTTTAACGGACGGGAAAGCTGAAGCGGCCCTGTTGGCATCACTGCTTCATTACGGTGAACTAACGGTTTCTCAGATTAAGACATTCTTAACGGAGCGTAACGTTTTGATTCGCGATATTTAGCTGAAAACTCTACTTCTAGAGTCGTTTAATCACTTCATGCAGTTTTCGGCAAGTACTATGATAGGGACTTGTGCTGTTTACATAGCTAGACAGAGACAATTTGTCTAATTATCTGTTAAGATATGTAAATTATGATGATACCCATTCTAATTATTGCGATCGGTCTTGTTGCTTGGTCACTGCATCTGATGCAAGAAGCAGTTGAGCAGCGACAATTCTCTCTGATGCTAGCTGGCACACTAGTTGCAACAGCGGCAGCGGCAATGGTTAGTGTTTATTTTCTGATGGGAAATTGTATGGGATATCTCACTCGGATTCCCCATGACATCGCATATAACCAGGAAACCTACGAATCGGTTGTACAGTACTTGCGAGAGCAGGAATTAGCAGACGCTAAGATTTATCTAAGTGACTCTTCAACTCCGTCAATGCCTTCTATTAAAAAGCTTGATCAGTCTGTCCACTAAGATTGGTTATTATCAGATTTAGCCTTTGTTGAAGCAGGGTAAGGACGGCTTACCCTGCTTTGCTTTGTTCTTCTTAAATGGTTCCTATGAGTTATTACATCGCTCCTCGCTTTTTAGATAAATTGTCGATTCATATCACAAAGAATTATTTGAATTTGCCTAATGTAAAAGTGCCGCTCCTTTTGGGAATCCACGGGCGCAAAGGTGAGGGAAAGTCTTTTCAATGCGACCTGGTGTTTGAGCAGATGGGCATAGAAGCGGTTTACATGTCGGCAGGGGAGTTAGAAAGTCCTGATGCTGGCGATCCGGCGCGTTTAGTGCGACTGCGATATATAGAAGCGGGTGAACTGGTGAAGGTGCGCGGCAAGATGGCGGTTCTAATCATCAACGATATTGACGCTGGCATGGGACGAGTGGATCAATTCACGCAATATACCGTGAACACTCAACTGATTCATGGCACGTTAATGAACATTGCCGACAATCCAACCAACGTCCAGCTTCCTGGAAGTTACAACACCGATCCAACGCAGCGCATTCCAATCATCGTGACGGGAAATGACTTAGCGACGTTGTACGCTCCACTCGTTCGAGATGGGCGAATGGACAAGTTTTATTGGGAACCCGATCGCGCCGATCGCATTGGAATTGTGAGTGGCATTTTTGAGGTTGATCAGGTCGCTCACAGAGACATTGAGAAGCTGGTCGATACATTTCCTGAGCAAGCGATCGACTTCTATGGTGCACTGCGATCGCGGCTCTACGATGAGCAAATTCAACAGCTAATTCAGGAAGTTGGCGTGAATCGAATTTCTCAGCGCGTGGTCAACAGCAAGCAAGCGCCGCCAGAATTCCGTAAACCCGATTTTAGTTTGCCTCACTTGATCGAAGTCGGTCAGGCATTGGTACGCGAACAGAAGCGTCTGCAAGAATTGCGCCTGGTTGAGGAATACAATCAAACGATCGGTAATCGCGGATTAGGTGAGATTAACATGGTGGCGCATCGTTCTGAACCGACCCAACCTCCAACGAATTCATCACCAAAACCAGCGGCTCCTCCGACCAATCGTACTCCGACTGCGAGTTATAACGGACAGTCTTCTGGTACTCGTCTAAGCCCAGAGCTTGTCAGCCAGGTGAATCAAATTTTAGGACAAGGGCTACGACTAGGCATTGAGTATGTTGATGAACGCCGATTTCGGATGAATTCGTGGAACTGTTACGGCATGTTTCAAGATGATGGAGCGGGCGCATTATCGGCTCTCGAAGCGTGTCTTGGCGAACACGAAGCCAATTACGTGCGTTTGGTCGGCATCAACTTTAGCGATCGGCGTAGAGTGGTAGAAACGATTGTTCATCGTCCGATGGGTAAAGCAGCCCACTAGGAAACTTGTCAAAGCTGATTCTTAGAACTTGGAGATGAGTTATGACTCAAGCCAAACCTCGATTTTCAACGTTTGAGGAATATTTAACTTACGATGATGCAGACAACAGTCGCTATGAACTGATTGACGGGGAGCTAGTTGAATTGCCGCCAGAATCTGAACCAAACGATTGGATTGCTTTAAACCTGCGCGATGTTTTAATTCAACTCATAAACCGTCGATTGGTTCGACTTCATAATTGTGAGATTCAAGTTCCCGTATTAAAAAAGGGTGATGCTCAAAATCGCTATCCTGATTTGGTTGTTCTTCGAGAAGAGCATTTAGCGCTGACGCAAAAACGACTCACGATCAAACTTGACATGCCGCCACCACAGCTAGTTGTAGAAGTTGTGAGTCCAGGGCAACGCAACCGAGAACGCGATTATAAGCGTAAGCGCGACCAATATTGCCGAGTCGGGATTCCTGAATATTGGATTATTGATCCTGAGCAGAAAACCGTTCTGGTCTTGATGTTAGAGGGCGACGTTTATGTTGAAGTCGGTCAGTTTCAAGGAAGCAGCCCGATCATTTCACCACTGTTCTCCAATTTAGCGATCGCGCCTGAACAGGTCTTTCAGTAATTATTGCAAGGCTTGAATGAACGGCGCAATTGCAGTTACAAATGCCCCAGTTGATTCGTAAGGCAACACATTTCGTCCCTCAATTTTTACGCCTTGAGCATTTGGAAATGCTTCTAAGTATTCTTCTAGTCGCTGATCCAAGCTTTCAGGCTTGCCTTCTTGACTAATGCTAGTTGCTTGGTTGCCTAACACAATCAGGGTGGGCTGGTGAGCTTGCGCAACTCGAGCAGTGTAATCTTGCCGCCAAAAGCTAGAGAGAAACGAGAAAACCGCATGACGGCTATCGAGATTGCTCGCTCCAGCCTGCAATATGTTGAGCCAATTAGAATCGACTTGAGTTTCGCGAGCAAAGAGTTGACTAACTGAGAATTGTTTCAGAAACTGCGATCGCCGTGCATACCGATAAAATGCACTGCCCAACGGTGAATCGAACAAGTTCCAGGCGATGCGATGTTGCAGATCAGAAGTATTTCGCGCAACCAACGTCCACGCGGGCGGACCGCTTAAGATCAAACCTTTCACTAAATCGGGTTGCAGCGTTACTAGATCAACGGCAACGGGAAACAATGCACCTTGCGCCACTACGACACACGGCGTTTTTACAACCGTTTGCAGAAAGAATTGTAGTTGTTTTGCCCAATCGATCGGATGATACGCGACACGCGGCATATCGCTTTCGCCACACCCCAGTAAATCGGGATTGTAAATTGGGTTGCGGTGTCCTGACTCAATCCAAGCTTGGTTAAAGCGTTGCCAAAAGCCGCGAGACAGCCCAACCCCGATTGGATGGATTAACACTAATGGAACGCCTTGTCCTTCGTTCAGCACATCGTAGGCACAGCGATATCCATTCCAGGTGTAAAACTGTGTTGCGGTTCCGTCGGGGTGGCGCGTTGCGTCCATCGCAAACTGTTGCATACTTTGCCTCATCACTTCATCTATTCACCATGCTAAACGGAAATTCTTTGTGAACCTCCCACCTTTGACCTGTATGAATGAGGAGAGCTAGGTGAGATGCGGTGAACTCAAAATGCAGCGACTTTTCTTTAAAGTCGTTCCATGCCAGTTTGAAATTTTGCTTGGTTAAGTCTCGGAAAGCCACCGTCATGTGAGGTGCATACGAGCGCGACTTTTCTTTTGGATCAACTAACCCTATTGTCACTTCCAAATGTTCAATGAAAGCTTGATGCAAGGTTAGGAGAGGTTGGGTGCGATCGACATGGATGTAAATGACTCGTGGTGGAAAGGCTGAAAATCCGTCTAGCGTGATGGAAATCGGAGATTGAGACTGAGCAAATGATGAAAGCGAGTGGTGCAATTCATCTAGTCGTTCTGGCACCCACTTAAACGGTGGTTGCAACGTAATATGCGGAGGAGATTTAAGCGCATGACGGCTGTTGTATCGTTCGGCGATGTAGTGCTTAATCTCTGTGGCATATTCTTGAATCGATTGCGGCGGCAGAAGCGCAACGAAAAACAGCGTTTCTTTACTCATGTAATGCCGTAGTAACAAAAAATTGATTTTTGAATCTTAGATGGGTCAAAGCCTTATTCTAATGGCGTATCTCTAGCGTTTAAGCTACAGAATAGATCCTGATTGATAATGAAGGAAGAATGCAGTAATGCCTTGGTTTGTCAAAATCGAAGAAGGAGTCGTTGATAGGCCGACCTTCGATCGGTATGTTCCTGCTCATAAAGCGTTTGTCAAAGAGTTGATCACAAAAGGTCATGAAGCCCGAACGGGATATTGGAGTTGTTTCGGTGGCGGGATGTTGCTATTTAAGGCGTCGTCGATGGAAGAAGCGAAAAATATCGTCGCTCAAGATCCGCTCGTGCGGAATGGGTGCGTGCATTATCAACTTTATGAATGGAAGATTGTAGTTGAATGAGCTTGAACTGAGCAGGAAAGTGTTATCTTAGTAAGTGACTCGGATCTATGCGATCGCGACGCCCAAACTTTGTCAGGACCGGAAGGTAGCAGCAATACGGGATGCTCACGATAGGCGTAGTCTCCGGGTCACCTTGTTTTAAACCACTTTTGTTTCCAAGGTGTAGACGGTTTTCTCTACAGCAAATCAACCGTTCTCTACTGGGCAACCCGATCAATTCTGCGTATCTTGGAATTATTCAACATGGAGCTTGAAAACTATGGGTTTGGGAGATCTGGTTCAAAAAGCGGTTTATTTAGGAATTGGCGTTGCCTCTTATGCGGGCGAGAAGGCAGGAGAGAAGTTGACTGAACTGCGATCGCAGGTTCAGAAATTAGCCGATGAAATGGTTGAGCGTGGCGAGATGAATGCAGAAGAAGCTCGTCGGTTTGTGGATGACATGGTTCAGAAGGCGCAACAGCAGCAGCCGACGGTAACGTCTGATCCATCCCGTCCGGCAGAGCCTCGTAAGATTGAAATTCTAGATGACGACGAACCAACCCCAGCTTCAACGAGCGTGGATGAGATGCGTCAGCAGGTTACGGATCTGCAAGAGGAATTGCGACGGCTCAGACGCGACTGATTCGGGCAATTTAGGGTTTAGTAGCTAGTAGGGGCGTTCTGACAGACGCCCCTATGTTGTTTTAGCGATGTTGAAGTTTTGGCAGAGTCACAAGGTTTGATCAAGACTCACGCATTGGCAGCAAATTTCATAGCGGCGGATTTGGTAGTAGAGGATCAACTCTTTATCAGTGAAGGCTAAGCCTGAGTTAGTTCACCTCAAACATTCACGAGTGATGGTTAGACATTCAACGCTGAACCTTCAACATTCACTCGTGATGCTCAGACCTTCACGAGTGATGCTTAGACATTCGTTCATCTAGCTTAAACATTCACGCACGATGCTCAAACATTCAGCGCTGAACCTCCAACATTCACGCGTGATGCTCAGACATTCGTTTACCTAGTTTAAACATTCATGCCCGATGCTCAAACATTCACGCGCGATGCTCAAACTATCATCGACAACGCTTTGAGATTCAACGAGACAGGTAAAAGGCAATCATTGCAACTCTGCCATCATCACATTGATTCGCTCTGCTACATCTGCCCTGCCTTCTGGATCGGCATCTCGCAGAAAGACATCCACAATAAACCAGCGACACAAGGTTGGATCAATCTGCACCAGTTCTAGCATGACCTGATTCAGAACCTCGGTCATTACCTGATCTGGAAGACGATGTAACTCATCTCGAATAACTAGAGCCTCGTCAGGATTCTGTGTCTGCTTTGCCTTCAGCACGACTTTTACCACAGCCTTCACCAACTGACTGAGATCGATCGCTGGCTCACTGCCGCTGTTATTAGGTGATTGATCTTGCAAGAGAACGTCCTGTAGAGGTTAATTAGGTCAAGCTATTCGAGAAACTGATCAAAAAAGCATTTAGAGCATTCTAGCTCTGCTAAGAAGAACCTTCAATCTACTGAAGTGACGTAATTCAAAATCTATCTAAGGGCAGGAGATTTAGTGGTAGCAGTTAGTTCTGAAGATAAAATTGTAGCAATGACCAAATTCTAGACAATCTTGCAGGCTTCAATCTCTAGGTAATTCATTACACTATAGATGTATCCCGAGATGTATCTCACGCTCGCTCTTCCGTCAGAAATACATTATGCCAACTGCACCTGCTACCAGCGATACCGATAGCTTGGATCTCAAGCAAATTCTCAGGACCCTCGTCGAGGTGAAAAAAGGTAACTTTTCTGTGCGAATGCCCACCGATCAAATTGGCGTCGCAGGCAAAGTTGCCGATACCCTCAACGAAATCATCGAGATGAACCAACAGATGGCAACGGAGCTAGAGCGAATTAGCACCGTCGTTGGTAAAGAAGGCAAAATTTACGAACGGGGGTCAGTTGGAGGTGCGAAAGGCGCTTGGAAGGCGAGTGTTGAATCGGTCAATACGCTAATTACAGACCTCGTGCAACCGATGGCAGAGACGACTCGGGTGATTCGAGCGGTTGCCAATGGTGACTTGTCTCATACGATCGCTACTGAAATCGAAGGCAAACCATTGCAGGGTGAGTTTCTACAAACGGCTCAAATCGTGAACACGATGGTAGAGCAGTTGAACTCTTTCGCTTCAGAGGTAACGCGGGTCGCGCGGGAAGTGGGAACCGAAGGAAAACTCGGTGTACAAGCGGATGTACAAGGCGTTGCTGGAACCTGGAAAGACCTCACCGACAGCGTGAACTCAATGGCAGGTAACCTCACCGCTCAGGTGAGAAACATTGCCGAAGTGACAACCGCTGTAGCAAACGGTGATCTTTCTAAAAAAATCACGGTCGATGTTAAAGGCGAGATTCTCGAACTGAAAAACACGATCAATACGATGGTGGATCAGTTGAACTCCTTCGCTTCAGAAGTAACGCGGGTGGCGCGCGAGGTGGGAAACGAAGGGAAGCTCGGTGTACAAGCGGATGTACAAGGCGTTGCTGGAACTTGGAAAGACCTTACCGACAGCGTGAACTCGATGGCAGGTAACCTCACCGCTCAGGTGAGAAACATTGCCGAAGTGACAACCGCTGTAGCAAACGGTGACCTGTCCAAAAAGATCACCGTTAATGTTAAAGGCGAGATTCTCGAACTGAAAAACACAGTCAACACGATGGTGGATCAGTTGAACTCCTTCG
This sequence comes from Myxacorys sp., assembly GCF_059501405.1. Taxonomy (NCBI): domain Bacteria; kingdom Bacillati; phylum Cyanobacteriota; class Cyanophyceae; order Leptolyngbyales; family Leptolyngbyaceae; genus Myxacorys; species Myxacorys sp. The sequence continues at coordinate 173,026 of NZ_JCACCM010000087.1, read as the reverse complement.
CCTCAGAAGTAACGCGGGTGGCGCGCGAGGTGGGTGCAGAAGGAAAACTGGGTGGTCAGGCAGAAGTGCGCGGAGTTGCGGGAACCTGGAAAGACCTCACCGACAGCGTGAACTTCATGGCAGGTAGCTTAACGGATCAAGTGAGAAACATTGCTGAAGTAACGACGGCTGTAGCAAATGGCGATCTTTCTAAAAAAATTGCAGTTGATGTTAAAGGCGAGATTCTCGAACTGAAGAACACCATCAATATCATGGTGGACCAGTTGAACTCGTTTGCCTCAGAAGTAACGCGGGTGGCGCGGGAAGTGGGAAACGAAGGAAAACTCGGCGTACAAGCAGAAGTGCGCGGAGTTGCCGGAACCTGGAAAGACCTCACCGACAGCGTGAACTCGATGGCAGGTAACCTCACCGCCCAAGTGAGAAACATTGCCGAAGTGACAACGGCTGTGGCAAACGGTGATTTGTCGAAGAAAATCACGGTCGATGTTAAAGGCGAGATTCTTGAACTGAAAAACACGATCAATACGATGGTGGATCAGCTCAGTTCCTTCGGCTCAGAGGTAACGCGGGTGGCGCGGGAAGTGGGGTCTGAAGGAAAACTGGGTGTACAGGCCGAAGTGCGCGGAGTTGCCGGAACCTGGAAAGACCTCACCGACAGCGTGAACTTCATGGCAGGTAGTCTGACCGCCCAGGTGAGAAACATTGCTGCTGTGACAACGGCAGTAGCAAACGGTGACCTGTCCAAAAAAATCACGGTCGATGTTAAAGGCGAGATTCTCGAACTGAAAAACACAGTCAACACGATGGTGGATCAGTTGAACTCGTTCGCTTCAGAGGTAACGCGGGTGGCGCGAGAGGTAGGGTCTGAAGGAAAACTCGGTGTACAAGCAGAAGTGCGCGGAGTGGCTGGAACCTGGAAAGACCTCACCGACAGCGTCAACTTCATGGCAGGTAGTTTGACTGCCCAAGTGAGAAACATTGCCGAAGTGACGACCGCTGTAGCAAACGGTGACCTGTCCAAAAAAATCACGGTGGATGTTAAAGGCGAGATTCTCGAACTGAAAAACACGATCAACACGATGGTGGATCAGTTGAACTCGTTTGCCTCAGAGGTAACGCGGGTCGCGAGAGAGGTGGGAACCGAAGGAAAACTCGGTGTACAAGCCTATGTCAGAGGGGTAGGCGGAACTTGGAAAGACCTCACCGATAACGTCAACCTGATGGCAGGTAACCTTACCGCCCAGGTGAGGAACATTGCTGAAGTGGCAACCGCGATCGCAAACGGCAACCTGTCCAAAAAAATCACGGTGGATGTCAAAGGCGAGATTTTGGATCTGAAAAACACCATCAATACGATGGTGGATCAACTCAGTTCCTTCGCCTCTGAAGTAACGCGGGTCGCACGCGAGGTGGGAACTGAAGGCAAATTAGGAGGTCAAGCCCAAGTCACAGGCGTTGCCGGAACTTGGAAAGACCTCACCGACAACGTGAACTCGATGGCAAGTAACCTCACTGCCCAAGTGCGAGGCATTGCTAGAGTTGTAACGGCCGTTGCAAATGGCGACTTGAAGCGCAAGCTCATGCTCGATGCAAAAGGTGAGATCGAAACGTTGGCAGATACGATTAACGAAATGATCGACACCCTGGCCACGTTTGCCGATCAGGTGACGACTGTAGCGCGCGAAGTGGGTATTGAAGGCAAGCTGGGAGGTCAAGCGAAAGTTCCGGGTGCATCAGGAACCTGGCGGGACTTAACCGATAACGTAAACGAACTGGCGGCCAATCTCACGACTCAGGTAAGAGCGATCGCAGAAGTCGCAACGGCGGTGACGAAGGGAGACTTAACCCGCTCGATCTCGGTTGAAACCCAGGGTGAGGTCGCGATTCTCAAAGACAACATCAACCAGATGATTGCCAACTTGCGCGAAACCACCCAAAAGAACACTGAGCAAGATTGGCTCAAAACGAATCTGGCGAAGTTTACGCGCATGTTGCAAGGTCAGCGCGATCTCGAAACCGTTTCCAAACTGATTCTGTCGGAACTTGCTCCTCTAGTTTCCGCGCAACACGGAGTCTTTTACCTCATGGAAACGGGCGACGCCCATCCTGGTTACCTGAAATTACTCAGCACCTACGCCTATCGGGAGCGCAAAAATCTCGCAAACCGGTTTGCCTTGGGCGAAGGACTCGTAGGACAATGCGCCTTAGAAAAAGAGCGGATTCTGATTACAGAAGTACCGCACGATTACATCAAGATCAGTTCAGGGCTAGGCGAAGCAGCGCCGCTCAATGCGGTCGTTCTACCCGTTTTATTTGAGGGACAAGTGACGGCGGTGATCGAACTTGCCTCCTTCCGCCGCTTTAGCGAAATTCACCTGACCTTCTTTGACCAGCTGACCGAAAGTATTGCGATCGTGCTCAATACGATCGCCGCGAGTATGCGAACGGAAGAATTGCTGAAGCAATCGCAATCGTTAGCAGAAGAACTACAAACTCAGCAAAAAGAACTCACCGGAACCAATCAACGGCTAGAGCAGCAAGCGCGATCTCTAACAGCATCAGAAGAATTGCTCAAAAATCAGCAGGAGCAATTGCAGCAAACCAATGAAGAACTACAGGAGAAAGCAGAACTACTAGCCGTACAAAATCGCGAAGTGGAACGCAAGAACCAAGAAATTGAGCAAGCAAGGCAATCGCTAGAGGAGAAAGCCGAACAACTTGCTCTCAGTTCTAAATACAAGTCCGAATTTTTGGCAAACATGTCCCACGAATTGCGGACGCCGCTCAACAGCTTGCTGATTCTATCGCGGCTTTTGTCTGACAACAGCGAGAACAATCTAACGCTAAAGCAAGTGGAGTATGCCCACACCATTTACACATCAGGTAATGATCTATTAGGGCTAATTAACGACATTCTCGATCTAGCAAAAATCGAATCGGGAACGATGTCGATCGAGATTGAGCCAACGTCCTTTGCTGACCTACGGCATCACCTTGATCGCACCTTTAGCCAAGTTGCACAAGACCGCAAACTCGACTTTCAAATTCATCTAGACGATTCTCTGCCTCGCACGCTCTATACCGACTCAAAACGCTTACAGCAAGTGTTGAAGAACTTGCTATCGAATGCGTTTAAGTTCACCGAGCAAGGGCGAGTGGCACTGGATATTAGTCTAGTGACTCACGGTTGGAGCTATGACCATGAAGCCTTGAATCAGGCTGACGGGGTGCTGGCGTTTGCTGTCTCGGATACCGGAATTGGCATTGCCCCCGACAAACAACATGTGATTTTTGAAGCCTTCCAGCAAGCTGATGGCACTACGTCTCGTCGCTACGGCGGAACGGGGTTAGGCTTATCGATTAGTCGCGAAATTGCTCGTCTACTAAAAGGTGAGATTCGCCTCACGAGTGAACCCGGACGGGGAAGCACCTTCACGCTGTATCTACCCCAGACGTATTTAGTGCGTCGAGAAGTTGGGGTGGAAAACGCAGATAGGAGAGAGAGAATGCAAGCGCTATTCTCCTCTGGGACAGGAGCTACGGCTCAACACGTCCCGCCTGCTGCGACTTCTACAACGACCCTACCTTCTGACCCTACGCAATCGGCATCTATGCTTGACATCGCCCTACCAATCGTGATCGAGGACGATCGCGAAATCCTGCAACCCGGCGATCGCACCTTGCTGATCATTGAGGACGACCTCAACTTTGCCCGAATCTTGCTCGATATGGCACGGCAAGAAGGCTTTAAAGGGTTAGTGGCAACCCGTGGCAATGTCGGACTGGCAATGGCGCAGCAGTTCAGACCCACAGCGATCATGCTCGATATTCGGCTACCCGTTCTCGATGGCTGGACGGTGTTAGATCGCCTCAAGCACGATCCCAATACCCGCCACATTCCAGTTCACATCATGTCGGTCGAAGAAGGGCTACAACGCTGTCTGCGACAAGGCGCGATCGCCTGTCTGCAAAAACCTATCAGCAGCGATGTTCTCTTAAATGCCCTCGCCCGCATTCGAGAGTTTGTCGATCGCCCCGTCAAGGCACTGCTAATTGTTGAAGACGACGAAGTTCAGCGTGACAGCATTACAGAACTCATCGGTCACGATGATGTGGATAGCACAACTGTGGGAACTGGCACAGCAGCACTAGAAATGCTTATGTCCAACCACTTCGACTGCCTCGTTCTGGATCTGAATCTGCCCGATATGAACGGATTTGAGCTAATCGAGCAAATTAAACATAGACCCAGCCTTGGTTACTTGCCCATCATCGTCTACACCGGTCGAGAGCTAACCTCCCAAGAGGAAACGGAACTGCGCTGCATCTCTGACACCATCATCATCAAAGATGCGCGATCGCCAGAACATTTGCTCGACGAAACCGCCCTGTTTCTCCATCGCGTTCAGGCAGATTTACCTCCTGCCCAGCGACAGATGCTAGAGAACCTCCAGCAAAACGATCCGATCTTGCTCGGCAAGAAAGTGCTGATTGTGGATGACGATGTGCGAAATATCTTTGCCCTCACGAGTCTGCTGGAGCGCTATCAAATTCAGGTTCTCTATGCTGAAAACGGTCGCGATGGCATTGCTAGACTAAACGACAATCCAGACATCAACCTGGTGCTGATGGATGTGATGATGCCAGAGATGGATGGCTACGAAACGACACAATCGATTCGCCAAATTGACCGGTTCGCGACGTTACCGATTATTGCGCTGACGGCGAAAGCGATGCTGGGCGATCGCGAAAAGTGTCTCGAATCGGGAGCTTCGGACTACATCACAAAGCCAGTCGATACCGAGCAACTGCTCTCGCTGATTCGAGTGTGGCTGCATAAGTGAGAACGGCATGATGCGATCGACCTGAACGCAACTCTGAAGGAATTGGCCTTGCCAAGCTCCAATCAGGTTCTCAAAACTCAGGTTCTCAAAACAAAGTCTAAAGGATCGCCAAAGGCGATCCTTGACCCAATAAACTTATCGTCAAGGAGGAAGGGAACTCGCCCCTCAAGCTGCTCCTTCAACCCTCTAGCTCTACGTGCGTATGCAAGCTGAACCCAAAGCAACTGTCCTTCTAGTGGACGACCATCCTGAAAATCTGATTGCCCTAGAAGCCACCCTCGACGGATTGGGGCAAGACTTGGTGAAAGCTCATTCAGGGGCACAAGCTTTAAAGTGTTTGCTCGACCAAGACTTTGCACTCATTCTGCTAGATGTGCAGATGCCTGGAATGGATGGGTTTGAAACCGCAGCGCTGATCCGGCAACGATCGCGATCGCGCTCCACACCAATCATTTTTCTCACTGCATTCAGTGACGCGGATGCTCTTCGATCAAAGGGATATGCGCTCGGCGCAGTGGATTACTTGCTCAAACCTATTGATCCGGTGATTTTGACCGCAAAAGTGGCTGTATTTGTTGATTTGTTCAAAAAAAATGTTGAGGTTCAGCAACAAGCCCAGCAACTTGTTGCCAAAAACCTTGAGATTCTGCGGGTAGAAGCCGCTCGCAAGCAAGCGGAAGACGCGAACCGGATCAAAGATGATTTCTTAGCCGTCGTTTCTCATGAACTCCGTACGCCCTTGAATTCGATCCTGGGGTGGTCGCAATTGCTGCTGAGCAAAAAATTTGATGAGGCTAAAACGGTGCGGGCGTTAGAAACGATCGCCCGTAACGCGAAATCGCAAGCCCAACTGATCGAAGACATTTTAGATGTTTCCAAGCTGATGCGGGGCAAAGTCCGACTGTCGCTCCAGCCTATCAACGCGATCGCGATTATTGAATCGGTGATTGAATCGGTGCGCCCATTAGCTGACGAGAAAGCGATTGAGCTAGTTGCTCAACTAGATGAGACAGGACAACTGATTTCTGCTGATCCAGAACGGCTGCGGCAAATCATCTGGAATTTGCTCACGAACGCCATCAAGTTCACCTCTAAAGGCGGACAGGTTACCGTTAAGTGGTCGATCGCACATGAACAGAATTCTGCTCACCTGCACGTGATCGATACCGGAATTGGCATTTCTCCCGATTTTCTTCCCCACATCTTTGAGCATTTCCGTCAAGCCGACAGTTCCTCGACGCGATCGCATGGTGGACTAGGATTAGGATTGGCAATTGTAGATCAGCTAGTGAATCTTCACCAAGGCAAAATTTTTGCTTACAGTGAGGGTGAGGACAAAGGAACCACTTTCACGGTTCACTTACCCTTAGCAACAACTCAAATTAGCAATGAGCTGGACTCCACCCTAGCGGCTAAGACCGAGAATAGAGGAGAGATGTCTCTCGATCATATACAGGTGTTAGTGGTTGAAGACGTTGCTGATAGTCGCGACTTTATTAAAGCAGTGCTAGAACAAGCCGGGGCCGATGTGATCGCAGTTGCTTCAGCGAACGAAGCGATCAAGTGTCTGAAACATACCACTCCACATATCTTAGTTAGCGATATCGCGATGCCTGGAGAAGATGGCTATTACCTAATTCGCCAAATTCGTGAACAGGAACAACAGCGCGACGTACCCAATTCGGCAATTTTCAAAAAAGCGCGCCATATTCCAGCGCTCGCGCTTACCGCAAGCACAAAACCCGAAGATCGAGCACAAGCGCTATCGGCTGGATTTCAAAACCACATTTCTAAACCTGTTGACCCACAAGTACTGGTGGCCGCGATCGCAAAACTGGTTCGCGATCGCGAACCAGTTTTGCCCCTTCGCTTTTCAGATGGCGATGTCTTAGACAGAGGAGCTTGTTAAACCACCCGCCTAAACCCAAGATGTGATGTAGCTAGCATCTTCTTCTTTAGACTTCACGAAGCCATTCAGGATTCAAGGCGCGATCGCACAACTATCTCACCCATTCAGTCTTTAAGCCCCAACTACCAGAACGACGGCTGGTGACGAATCAAATTGAGATACTCCTCACGCGTCTTCTGATCGTCTTGAAACACTCCAACCATTGCACTTGTCACTGTCCAAGACCCTGGCTTTTGAACGCCCCGCATTGTCATACACGTATGTGTCGCCTCCATCACCACTGCGACGCCCCTCGGCTCCAAAATTTCTTGAATTGCTTCTGCCACTTGGCGCGTCAAACGCTCTTGCACCTGCAATCGACGGGAGTACATCTCCACAATCCGAGCCAGTTTGCTCAACCCGACCACTTTCTGATTTGGAATGTAGGCTACATGAGCTTTTCCCATAAATGGCAGCATGTGATGCTCGCACAAGCTAAAGAAAGTGATGTCGCGCACCAACACCATTTCGTTATGTCCCTCATCAAAAATAGCGCCATTCACGAGGTCATCCAACGACTGAGTATAGCCACTGGTCAAAAAGCGCATTGCTTCTGCTACACGCTTCGGCGTTTTTAGGAGACCTTCACGTTCTGGGTCTTCGCCCACACCAACTAACATGGTTCGCACGGCATCTTTCATATCCTCAAGATGCTCGTCGGTGGGAGGTGTGATTTTGACCTCTTGCCCGTTTTGAGTGTTGCGATCGGGTCTCGCTTCTAAATTTTTCTTAGGACTGGAAGCATCTGAACTATTTGGGGAAGTAATTGCCATAGTAGATCGAAGTGAATGTGTGCAAAAAGTCAAAACACGAACATAAAGTCAAACACGAAAATGACGCCCGCTAAAACGTACCTGCGTTGGGCATCAGGATTAACTCCTCTACCACAGCGTGAGTGGGCAAAGTTGCGGCATGAAGGATCGACTGAGCCACCACGTCAGGCGTCAGCATTTGGCTGCGATCGAAGTCAGCTTGCACAGTGTCTGTATCCCAAATCGGGGTATTGACCGATCCAGGGGAAACCGTCACCACACGAATGCCGTTGGCGCGTTCTTCCGCCGCCAAAGTTTTAGACAGCGCCAGCAAGCCAAACTTACTCACACTGTATGCGCCCCAGTTGGGAAACGCTTGATGGGCCGCAATAGAGGCGACATTGATGATCGTGCTGCTCTGCTGCCGTCGTAGGGCGGGTAGACTGCCTTGGATGACCTGAAAAACGCTGGTGAGGTTTAGATCAATTACGCGCTGCCAGTCTGCTAAAGACGTCTCCATCACGGTTCCGGTGTAGCCCATGCCAGCGTTGTTCACGAGGATATCAATCGCGCCAACCTTCGATGTAATGGCTTCGATGCGCGATCGCACCTGATCCACCTCCGCTAAATCGATCGCATCTGTGCGAACCTCGACACCGAATTGACGAGCGGCATCTGCCACCGATTCCAACTTAGCCGCAGAACGGCTAACCAATGCTAAATGTATACCTGCTTTGGCAAAGGCAAGGGCAGTCGCCTCACCGATTCCACTGCTTGCCCCTGTGATCAGAGCGTAGTGTCCTTTGGAAGCAGTCATGAAATACTCATCCGGAAAAAACAATGAGGTGAACCGATCAAACAGTGAGATGAAAGCTGTGAGTGAATGGATTGCGCTACAAACTGAAACTCAAATCCAACTCATCGATCTAACAACGGTAACGTCAGTAGAACGAATCTCCTCTCTAGGGCTGAACTGACTTGATAAGCCAAAAGAGCTGCCTCAACAGTAGCGACAGCAGAAAAATAAGAAACTGTTAACAATTGTTAATTATATCGCGAAGAAGTTCATTTCAGCAGCACTCAACCTACATGCGTCATGCCAGCTTCGACGAAGACGCCAAAATTGCGAAACTTTCGATAGCGGAGGTCGCACCGTTGCTCAGGCGTGAGCTGATCTAGCTCAGATAAATGTCTTAGAATCGCTTTCTTTAAGGTTTCTGCGGTGGTCAACGGGTCAGAATGAGCGCCGCCAATAGGTTCTGGCAAAATTTCATCTAAAATCCCCAAACTCATCAGATCCTGGGCCGTGATTTTCAGGGCTTCTGCGGCTTGCGGCGCTTTAGCGGCATCTCTCCACAAAATAGAGGCACATCCTTCCGGGCTGATGACGGTGTAGACCGAATGTTCAAACATCATCAGGCGATCGCCAACCCCAATTCCCAGCGCACCACCCGATCCTCCTTCACCAATCACCGTACAGATAATCGGCACTTCTAAGCGAAACATTTCGCGCAGATTATATGCGATCGCTTCTCCCTGTCCCTGTTGCTCGCCTTCTAATCCCGGAAAGGCTCCTGCTGTATCAATAAACGTGATGATTGGCATTCCAAAACGGCTCGCGTGATCCATCAGCCGCATCGCCTTGCGGTAGCCACTTGGAGACGCCATGCCAAAGTTCCGAAACACGTTGTCTTTCGTATCTCGTCCTTTTTGCTGCCCCAGAATCATCACCGGGCGTCCATCGATTTGCGCTACCCCGCCCACCATCGCCGCATCATCTCGCCCGCCGCGATCGCCGTGTAACTCCATCCAGTCGTCACTGATCGCCTGAACATAGTCCAGCGTGCTAGGGCGGCGCGGGTGGCGGGCAACCTGTAGCCGTTGCAAGGGCGTCAAGCTGCTAAAAATTTCCTGGCGAAGCTGCACCGCCCGATCCTCAAGCAAACGAATCTGATCAGAAACATCGACCTCGTTTTCTTCGGCAAGTTCCCGAATTTGGGCAATGCGAGTCTCTAGCTCTGCTAAGGGCTTTTCAAAATCAAGCAGGATGGGGCGACGATCGGAGGAATTAGCCATGCTGAGAAATGCTCTACTTTAGGGAGACTAGATAGACAAATCTTTGGTCTAGATTACTGGGATCGAGGAGAGATCACAAGGGCATCTCCCTAGCCTAGCAATTATGATTGTCGGGATATCTATACGGTTTAGCATTTTTTACTTTGGTTAAGCTGACGCAAGTTCACCTACGATCGTGCAGCTTAATCAAGCCAAGAAGATTCTTCTTTGCAAAGCACTGTCAACAGCGTCTCTCTTTAATCGAAGCAACTGACCTGTTACCTTAGAATCACCGCCCTACCATTGTTCATCCATGCCCTCCTATCCCGGAATTTCTAGCGCTGCCTTTCGTCACCCGTTAGATTACCAAGCCGAACAAGCCCTCCGCAGCGTCCCTGGCTTTGATCTTGTCGCCCGAAAGGTTATCGAGTTTGTCTATGAGCGTCCGCGCCTAGTGTATTTAACGGGAAACAGCATTCAAGTCGGCGTCCGCCAATATTCAAGCGTTTATCAAATCTTTCGCGAATGCTTGCAGTCACTCGACATCGCCTCAGAACCTGCTCTCTTTGTGTCTCAAGCGCCGCTTGTCAACGCTTATGCTCTAGGACAAGAGCGCCCCTGCGTCGTTTTAAACACCGCGCTATTAGACTTACTGAGCGAAGTAGAACTAAAATCTGTGATTGCTCACGAACTCGGACACCTCAAATGTGGTCATACTACGCTGACTCAGATGGCAACGTGGGTCAACATGGCGATCGCAGGCTTAGCTGACCTGACCTTTGGACTGAGCAATTTGATCAGCACCGGATTGCTACTCTCGTTCTATGAATGGCTCCGCAAAGCTGAATTGTCTGCCGACCGGGCAGCGCTATTGGTCATGGATGACCTCAATCCCGTGATGCACAGCATGATGCGTTTAGCAGGCGGAAGCCATAAATATGCTCATGAATTAAGCGTCGAAGAATTTGCAAAGCAGAGCGATCGCTATCAAAATCTTGACCAAGACAATCTCAATCAGGTCTATAAATTCTTCCTCTATAACGACGTGTCGAGCGGCATCTTCCTCACTCATCCGTTCACCGTCGAGCGCGTCCGCTACCTGCAAGAGTGGTCTACTTCATCTGACTTTCAACACATTCGTCAAGGCAATTACACTCGAACTGGGTCAGAAGGTGCGGTCAACGTAGACGCCCAAGCTGAAGATGCCGACCATCTCCGACAACAGATCGAAGCCTTACAGCAAGAGATCGATCGACTCAAACGCGATCAGTAAGCGCTACGAACTACCAATTTCCACGCTTTCCACTCGGACGAACCGTTAACCAGTTCGTCCGAGCTAATGCCAGTTGTTCCTCACTCAGTTTCGCTCCAGTCAAATTTGCCCCACACAAATTTGTGCCACGAAGATTGGCATTTAGCAAATAAGCGTGACTCAAATCTGCTCCGCGCAAGTCTGCCCCTTCTAGATCGGCATTGCTTAGATATGCTCGTACCAAGTTTGCGTCTCGAAGATTGGCATGATTAAGACTCGATCGCCCAAAATCGGCATTAGACAAATTTGCACCTTGAAGATTGATCTGGCGGAGATTAGATTGATGGAATACTGCGCCTGACAAATCGGCTTTGGGCAACTTTAGCATCGCCAGATCATGTGCTGCAAAGTCTCGCTTGCCTTTGGCGTAATAGCTTTGCAGCCCTTGAGCATCTAGCTTTTGCTCAGATGCAACTGATCGCTGCCCCGTCAGGTCGGTTTGTCCAATTGTACCTTTGGTTCGTAGCGTCGTCGTGGTTGGCTTCGCGGCAATTACGCGACTACGTGCCAAACCGGGCTGTAAACTTGTGGCATCGGAGCGCTGTTGCTGCCGTGCCCGAATCGCCATCGCCGCCCGGGCGGCAGGAGATGAAGAATCTTGAGAATCGTACCCCCGCTCTTTAGCATCGCCTTTGGCACCGTCCGTCCTTGCAGCTACGCTGTTCATGCTGCCAGCTAGACTGTCGAGATAGGGTTCTAAATCTAGCGCTCGAAGAATCTCACTAGATGATTGATAGCGATGGCGCACAGATACTTCCAGCATTTTCTTCAGAACGCTGGCGAAGTGGTCGCTAATGTGGACATGCTTTTCCCACAGCAGTTCACCCGTTGCTGGATCGTAATCGAGGTCTTTTGGAGATTTGCCAGTGAGCAAATAGATGCATGTTACTCCCAACGCATAAATATCACTGGCGTAGACCGGACGCATTGCCATTTGCTCAGGTGGTGCAAATCCTGGAGTTCCGATCGCATAAGCAGTCAGTGCGGTTTGCTCGGTGACACTGTTAGCAACGGCACTGACTTGATTTTTAACGGCTCCAAAATCAATCAGCACCAATTTGCAGTCGTGCGATCGCCGAATCATGTTCGCGGGTTTAATGTCCCGGTGAATCACTTGATTGCTGTGAATATATTGCAGCACAGGCAGCAGTTCGCTCAAGAATTGCTTGGTGCTAGCTTCACTGAGCGGACCCGATCGCTTGATTTCTTGCTGAAGCGTTGAGCCGCTGACATATTCTTGAATCAAATAAAATTCTTGATTTGCCTCAAAATAATCTAACAATCGTGGCACTTGAGGGTGATTGCCAATCTTGCCCAACGTCTGTGCCTCTCGCTGAAACAGTTCTCGCGCCATCTGCATTACATGCGGAGCCGTGGCGGTCGGACGCAATTGTTTGATCACACAGTTGGGCTGACCGGGCAGCACCTCATCGCGGGATAAAAAGGTCGCCCCAAACCCTCCTTGACCCAACGCCTGAAGAACTCGATAGCGATCGCGCAACAAGAGCTTAGAGCCGCACGCCTGACACAGTTCTGTGTTGGCTAAATTTTCGGGATGAGGACAAACCGGATTCAAGCAGTAGCTCATTCAGCATCACCCGCTTCGATCGAAATGTGGACAAATGTGCCCCTACCGTTTGAGTGGCATGGGCAAGTCGTGAGGCTAGAGGCAGGGAATTTTGGCAAGACATTGAAGCTGTACATTAAAGTTGGCGTTTGTCTCACGTCCTGATAGACGACCTAAAATTGACCCTCCCTTAGCCTCCCAATTGAGAGTACCCAGAGAGAAAGCTGAAAAAAACAATGGAGTGTATCCCCCACCGTTTCTAATCAGTTACCAGAATTATTTATGAGCGACGAATGATTTAGCGAAGCGATCCTTCGGAGTTTGGCGGAGCCAATCGTAAGTGCTCATTTCACTACTTTCTATCTTCCAAATGACCAGTTAAGAATTGTCAATACGAATTAGGTAGAATGATTCAGATTGGCGTCGCTTAGGATTGGGCTGAATGCGGATTTCTCTGAACTGGTTGCAAGAGCTTGTTGATATATCCCTGTCACCGGAAGCCTTAGCCGACATGTTGACGATGGCAGGGTTTGAGGTCGAAGAGATTGAAGATCGGCGCACGTGGGCAGATGGCGTCGTTGTCGGAAAAGTGTTAGACCGCCAACAGCACCCAAATGCCGATCGTCTGAGTGTGTGTCAGGTGGATATTGGCGGTGAAGCTCCGTCTCAAATTGTTTGCGGCGCGGCAAATGTCCGAGCCGACATTTACGTTGCTGTGGCGACGTTAGGAACGTACTTGCCCAAAGTAGATCTAAAAATTAAGTCTGCCAAACTGAGAGGTGTACCGTCTGAAGGCATGATCTGTTCGCTCTCAGAGGTCGGGTTAACAAAAGAATCGGACGGCATCCACATTTTCGATTCGTCTACAGTCGGGTCAGTCAAACCTGGAAGTGACGCCCGATCGCTGCTAGGACTTGATGATGTAATTCTCGACCTGACCTCTACCGCCAATCGAGCCGATGCCCTGAGCATGGTTGGCATTGCGCGGGAGATTGTCGCTCTGACTGGCAGCCCCCTACGGTTACCTGACGCTCCCTCTGTTAAACCGACCAAGAGCGGCTCGTTAGCACTCAAGATTTCTGAACCGCAAGCTTGCCCAGCCTATATTGGAACAGTCATTGAGGGATTGACGGTTGCGCCGTCTCCTGCTTGGCTACAGCAGCGATTGCAGTCTGCTGGGGTTCGCTCAATTAACAACGTGGTGGATGTTACCAACTACATCATGTTGGAATGGGGACAGCCGCTGCATGCGTTCGATCGCGATCGCTTGGTCACCGTAGCCGGGAGTGAACCGTTGACGATGGGCGTCCGGTTTGCGCAGCCAGGAGAAGTGGTAAAAACCTTGGATGGCAACGATCGCAAACTGCTAGAGCAAGCGCTTTTGATTACGGCTAATGATCGGCCGACGATGCTAGCAGGCATTATGGGCGGCGAGGAAACCGAAGTGTATGACGGAACGCAGAACGTGATGCTGGAATCAGCCATTTTTGATTCGGCGGCGATTCGGCGTTCGGCTCGCGCTCAGGGCTTACGAACGGAGGCCTCTGCCCGCTATGAGCGAGGCATTAATTTAGCCGAACTCGAAACAGCATGTCGTCGGGCGGTGAAACTCATCACCGAGCTGGCGGGAGGACAAGTTGTTGCCCAAGAAATGGTAGATACCCGTCCGAGTGGGGGGGCCTTAACCCGATCGATTGAGTTGCGCTTGGAGCGAATCAATCAAGTTTTGGGCATGGTCGAAGTGGAAGACGATTTGGCCGAACTTCAATCGACTGATGTTGAACGGACGTTGAGTGCTTTAGGTTGTCAATTGGAGATCAGCGCTCCCGGAACCTGGACAGTCACCGTTCCGCCCTACCGCTACCGCGATTTAGAACGGGAAATTGATCTAATTGAAGAAGTGGCGCGGTTGTACGGGTACAACAACTTCTACGATAGTTTGCCAACTAAAACGGAGGCAGGATATCTCTCGATCGAGCAGTACGTGACGCGGCATCTGCGGGAAGCGTTTCGAGGAGCAGGATTGACCGAGTTAATTCACTATTCACTCGGCAAACCCAGTAGCGAGCGTCAAATCATTCTGGCAAATCCTCTTTTTACCGAATATTCTGCACTGCGAACAGATTTGATTGACGGCTTGATCGATGCCTTCCAATACAATCAGGAACAAGGCAACGGCGCACTCAACGGATTCGAGTTTGGGCATGTGTTCTGGAACGAAGAAGAAGGGCTGACCGAATCGGAGTATTTAGGAGGCATTTTGGGCGGCGATCCGAGCCAAGGCAAGTGGATTCGGGGCGGCAAAGACCAACCCCTCACCTGGTTTGAGGCAAAAGGTTTGCTTGACGGCGTGTTTGAGCGAGTCGGGTTGCCCGTCGAGTATCAGCCCGATCGCCGGGATGAGCGATTGCATCCAGGACGGACAGCCTCGCTCTGGGTTAGAGGCGATCGCTTGGGCACCTTTGGACAACTCCATCCGCAACTCCGTCAAGAACGCAGTCTACCCGATGAAGTGTATCTCTTTCAACTCGATTTGGGAATTGCGATTCGGCATCTAGAAACGGATGAAGCCCTCGTGCCAGTGTTTAAGCCTTACTCCACGTATCCGGCATCTGATCGCGATATTGCCTTCTACGTTTCGACTAAGGTTGCGGTTGCAGACCTCCAACGCACGATCACAAAAGCGGGCGGCACATTGTTAGAGTCTGTGGAGTTGTTTGACCAATATCGAGGAGACCGAGTGCCAGAGGGGCAGCGTAGTTTAGCGTTTCGATTGGTGTATCGAGCCATCGATCGCACGCTGACCGATGAGGATGTTGATCCAGTTCACCAAAAAGTCCGGGATGCGTTGGCGGAGAAGTTCCAAGTCGAACTTAGAAGCTGAAGATTGAGGGCTGATGGCACGTCTTTAAATCACGATCGCTTGAGTTGTCCAAACAGCTCTTTGACCTGCTCCCAAGCATTCGTTGCTGCGATCGCGCTATAGCTATCACGCTGATCGCAAAAGAATCCGTGTCCCGCAGGATACCGGAATAGTCGGTGACGAATGCCGTGAGCTTGCAGAGCAGCCTCGATTTGATCGATCTGTTCGGCTGGAATGAGGGGATCTTGAGTACCAAAAAATCCGTAAACCGTTCCTTTGATGTCAGGAGTCCGAGCAATTGTTGGAACTCCTCCTCCCGGCGTCATCACAGGAATGCCAGCGCCATAAAAACAAGCTGTCACCTTCACATCTGGTAAAGTGGCGGCTAGATAAGCAACGTGTCCACCAAAACAAAACCCGATCACCCCGATCGCATCTTGCTGAACCGAGGGTAAGGCTCTGAGATGGGCGATTGCGCTTTGGACATCGCTCAATAACTGCTCTGCTGTCGTTTGGTCTTTGTGAGAGCGACCAAGCTTTAGCTCTTCATCGCTATAGCCGACCTCAAATCCGGGGGCGGTACGCTGATAGATCGCAGGCGCGATCGCGACATACCCTTCTCTGGCGATGCGCTCCGTGACCTCTCGAATGTGAGCATTGACGCCAAACACTTCTTGAATCACGACGATCGCAGGGTACTGTCCTGCCTCAGTCGGTTCTGCAAGATAGGCATCGATTTGCAGGGAACCGTTAGAAATTTTGGGATGAGTTGAGCGAATTTCAATCATTGTGCCTTGAACCGAGCGTAAATTAAAGGGTGCTGACGCAAGATTAGCTTCATGATAGTAGCGAGCGTCAGTTTAGAAGCTTGCCATACTCTGAGGATGAGTAAACTGAGATGAGTAAACAAAACTTTTTGTTTCTAAAAAACTCTATGAACTTGAAAATTTCTTCTCCGTACTTTAGCGCTAAAGGTAACCGTAAATCACCGTATAGAAACACCTTGGATTTATAGTGATATCCCTCGAAACATCTAACCCTGCTTAACTTGTAGGGAACATTTCATACGTTTAACCAAAGTCAGAAAAAATACCGACTAGAGGTGGTAAAGCGGGTTAGAGACCAGAGAAAACACTTAACTTCACAATCAGTCTGTCACCTAAGATGGTAGGAATATTAAGCGAATTCCAACGTCGGAATTCCCTGATAAATTAGGTGAGCAAGTCTTGAGGCGCTGGCATGGTGCAATTTCAAATTCAGCCAGATAGCGATATCCCGGCATCCAATCAACTTTACAATCAGATTTTGTTTGCGATCGCCTCACGGCAGTTTCCGCCTGGACATCGCTTACCGAGTACCCGTCAACTCGCGATGCAAACCGGACTGCATCGCAACACCATTAGTAAGGTTTATCGGCAGTTAGAAGATGCTGGTGTCGTTGATGCCCATGCTGGATCAGGAATATATGTTCGAGATCAAGGACATGATGCGGCGATTCACATCAAATCTCCCTTACTTGACCAGTATCCCTTAGCTCACAAAATTATTCAAAATAGCCTTGATGATTTGTTGAAGCAGGGCTGTTCTCTCGGTCAAGCACGGGAACTGTTTCTAGCAGAAATTGATTGGCGATTGCGCTGTAGCGCTCAAGTGTTAGTCACAGCGCCGATGCACGACATTGGTAATGGTGAAGTGCTACTGCGCGAACTAGAACGGGCGCTCAATATTCCGATGCAGCTTGTGCCGATGGAAGAACTGAGTCAAGTTCTTGATCAGACTCGTTCTAGCACCGTTGTGACGAGCCGCTACTTTATTGCTCAGGCAGAAGCGATCGCAACGCCAAGAGCGGCTCGTGTGATTCCGATTGATATTTATGATTTTGAAAAAGAAATCAAAATTGTCAAGGCAATGCAGAAAGGAACCTGCCTTGGTATCGTCAGCCTCAGTTCCGGCACAGTCGGCGTTGCGGAGGTGATCATTCACAGTTTGCGGGGTGATGACTTGCTAGTCATGACGGCACAAGTCAACGACAAATATAAGCTCAATGCGATCGTTCGTAGTGCCCAAACCATCTTTAGTTTCGATGAGATGAGTTGTGCGATGGTCAAGGCTACGGTGTCGGCAGCACGAGAAGATATTATTCGCCCACCTCAAGTGATTTGTTGTGAGAACTTTGTAGTCAGCAAGTCGGTGAGTCTGCTTAAACGAGAACTCGGACTAGAGTAGCGCTAACCTGCTGATGAGCGCAAAAAAAAGGTGGCACAGTATTTCGTGCCACCTAGTCACCTTCACCTACAAATTTGGCGTCACCTCATTCTGCTTAACTATTAGCGTTTTCTTCGCCAACGGTTACAGCTTGATCAGCTTCAGAATTTGATTGGCATTATGTATACTACTTTACCGTTTTAGCTCGTAAACGAGCATAAGAAAGATTAAGACTGTGCTAGTTAGATGACTGAACTAATAGATGGGCACAGATGTCATGAGAATCCCATTGCAGTTCTGCAAGCAGTAGTGCACTAAATCCAATCAGAACGCCGGTCACAACGAATTGCCATACTCCGACATAGGGAAGGACTGCAATTCCAGCAAGGTGCATTAGGCCCATCAGGCTGAAGGCGCGCGATCGCATCTTCCAGCTACTGTAGAAATACCCGATCGCGTTCAGCACCAGCCACATTGCACAAAGAGAAGCGAGAACCTGTCCCCAACCCAAGAAAATACTTAAATCTGTGATGACGATACCGAGCGTCATTAGCCGAGCCCAAGCACTCACCACTTGACTGATGGGTTCAACGGTTCGCCAAACGTACGATCGCTCTACCATAACGATCGTGCCTGCTAACGTCAGCACCGACCAGAGAATCGCCTGAGTACTCCAGTCAATCAAGGCAAACTGAGCCGTAAAGAAAATAATCGCAGAAATGATGCCCCACAAGAAGCACGCCTGATCAATGCGTGTGTAAAAGGTTGAAATGATAACAGTGTCGCCTAGCTGCCAATGAATGCGCCGCAGTCCAGGTGAATCTTCGATTTCATAGGCAGATTGCTTTCGTCGTAAAAGGGGAAGGTCGTCACTAAAAAAGTTGTTTCTATTAAAAGGCAGGTCTTGAACCATTTGCTTAACATTACTTAGCAATTATTCTAAGCATACGACACGATCGCTTCGCTGAGGTGCTAAGTAGAGCAAATGTGCCTGAAGGAATTGTTGAGAACCTAACTAAATTGCCTGAAAAATCGCGTTTTTACTTTTTATTTCTACTGTCGCCATTTCTACTGTCGTCGCAAGCCGTATTTCGCCCAATAATACCGATTTCATTCACTGCTAGACGAAAGCACGTAAGTAAGGGCACATTGCGGTGCCCTTACCGACTGCGCCCAATCGCGTTATCCATTTACAACGTTGCCGCCATTAGGATGTAAGATTTGACCCGTCATGTAGCTAGAATCATCAGACGCAAGAAACACATAAGAGGGAGCTACTTCTTCGGGTTGCCCCGCCCGCTGCATAGGCACTTGCTGACCAAAGCTTTTCACTTTGTCTTCGGGGAAAGTTGAAGGAATCAGAGGCGTCCAAATCGGACCTGGCGCGACTCCATTTACACGAATACCCTTCTCGACTAGGGATTGAGAGAGAGACCGAGTAAAAGCAACGATCGCACCCTTTGTTGAAGAATAGTCCAGTAGCGTCGAGCTGCCTTGATACGCAGTAACAGACGTGGTGTTGATGATCTTGCTACCTGGTTGCAAATGAGGCATTGCCGCTTTGGTCATGAAAAACATGCCAAAGATATTGGTGCGGAAGGTACGCTCTAGCTGCTCTGCCGTAATATCTTCAATGTTGTTCTGAGGATGCTGCTCTGCAGCGTTGTTCACAAGAATATCTAGATGCCCAAACTGATCGATGGTTTTCTGAACAGCTTGCTTACAGAACTCTTCGTCACCGACATCACCTGCGATCGCAAGACACTGACGCCCTTCCTGCTCAACGAGTCGAACGGTTTCCTTAGCGTCGTCATGCTCGTTGAGATACACGATCGCTACATCTGCCCCTTCTTTGGCAAAGAAAATAGAAACTGCGCGACCAATTCCGCTATCGCCGCCTGTAATAAGGGCAACGTTATTGAGTAATTTGTTGCTTCCAGCGTACTTAGAATCTGTACTACGTGGCGTTGGATCCATTTCTGATTCCAATCCAGGTCGCTGGTCTTGGTGTTGCTTTGGCTGAAGTTGTTCTGATTGTGTCATTGCTTTTTCCTAGTATCGCTACAACTTTTTTATTCTTGAAATGAGACTATAAAGACGGGCCACATCGTAGATGTTCTACAATATGGCCCGTCCTAAAATCACGCTCTATCGCCAAATCTGATTGCCATTTTCATCAATTCGCGCTTGACGAATCACATCAGAAATCTCTTCTGCATCTTTGACATGGTGGAGGGCTTTCTTCTCCCCATCCGGTTCATCAACCACAAAATATTCCGGTACAACGATGTGGTCACCAGTAATGTCCGGAGCGTCAACTGCGACCTGTTTCGCCTTCTCTTCTACCGATTGACTTGAATCGATGCGATCGCCAGGGTTAGACGCTAGAGTTTCTTTATCCAACTCTCGTTTTTGGTCAAGCTTCTGTTTAGGATCAACCTCTTCAGCCGTCATCGGTTGATTAATACCCGGTTCGTTATAAGCAGGTTTTGCATCTTGATTCATAATTTTTACCCTTTAAACATCAATACGGTAAATGCTAAAAAAAAAGAGGCTTTAAAGCCTCTTTCATATGAAGTAATCTTGAATAGGTCAAAAGCATGAAGATAACCACGCCTACAGCCTACTCATTTTAGCCAATGACTTTGAGAACTACCGTAGCGTCGGCTTGCCGTTAGGGCCGTTACCAATAACAGCAACTTTGTGACGGTAAACGAGTTCTGCACCATACCAGCCAGTCACTCCTATCAGCGTCGCTACAAACAGTGAAATCAGAAGCCCAGTTGGCACAACGCGACCAATCGGATCGTCCCAGCGTAACCAAAGATTCGCAGAGGTTAACGCTAATGCGGCAATATTGCCTACCATGTGTGCCCAGCCTGCACTATGCTCTCGCACCCGACCGATTCTAAGAAAGTCACTCATGCCAGTAGCTGCTGCCACTAGACCTACAATGAGACCCGCTAGAAGCAACCAGAAAGAGGCTCTTGCCCAGAATTCATCGCGTAGAAAGAAATAGGCAGCATCGGTAAATAAAGCTCCCGTGAGAAACGCGATCGGAAACGTCACAATTAAAGGATGCAAGGGATGTTTCACAACATGAACGGTGCTGGGTACACCGCTATCGAGATATTCCGCTTCATCACTTTCAACTAACAAGGGAATGTCGGGAGTCTCAGGCATTTTTTTCTCCTAAAGAGCTTATGCGTCGTTCACCCTTAGGATGAAGGAAACTGCTCAATATGCGCCTCTGACTGAAGAACGAGTTTGCCGGTTTGCACATCTAATTTCTTTAGCCGAAGGGACATGCCTTCAAGCTCAAAGTTTCGCAGATCTAATAATTCGCTGGCTTGCTGTAGCAAGGCATCAGTCAACTCGGGCGATAATTCTTGTCCGTCAGCGTATTGCACATCTCCTAAGACAACTTTCTGACCCGCTTCCCCAATAGTAGGAATGGCGGTGAAAGAAACCTGCTTCTTCTCGTTAGAATTCTGCAAGATCACGTCTGTGCTAAGAGCGACTTTGCCTTCGCCCGGCAATCCAAACTTAAGGCTTCGAGTGTCGACTGTGGCTAGTTCTCCATTCACATGCACATCGAGATTTTGCATCTTAGCTCCCACAAAATCGGAACTAAAAGCGCGATTGATGTCTGACTCTAGTAGGGTCACAATGGTCTCTGCGTCTGTCGGCTGAGTTAACTCAACCTTACCAAAGGCAATACTGAGCGGATTGATCGAAACACTTCCGGTTTCTAGCTCCATTTGCTCAATTCGAAGGTCTTGCTGCATGACCATGCCTTCTCCTTTGACAGAGACCTGATCAACGTTGCCAGACATTGCCTTTAAAGGGTCAGTCTTGATTTCAACTTCTACATCTTCAACTTCGTCAAGCTGGCTCTTAATTCCAATTTCTGCGGCTTTGTTGATCGCCTGCTCACCTAAATCCGGCATACCTGTCCTCTCGTAGTGTCCTATGGCGCTACTTTAGGTCATACCTAGAAGAATTGTATCTGTACGGTGAGAGAGAGGCCCTGCGATCGCGCTCTACCTTTGCGTAGAAAACGTTACTTTGCAGAAGATAGAAGCCCAAAGCCTTTCACTGCAACAATTACGAAGACTAAGACGAGTGGGGAACGACTTGACAAGTTCATCATTTTGCTAGATGAGATCACTGAGGGCTTCGCTGTTGCTCTTATGCATCCGAGCGAGTTTCTGCTCCTTACTACCCGATCTCATGAGTTCATCTCCAATTCTCGCCACAATACAGGATTCCACAGCTTTAGAAGGGAATGTCATCAAGTTCGGGTTGATCGACTGGAGCAGGTGCAGCAGGTGCTTTTGTGGCTTTGGGCTTAGCAGTGGGAGGAGCGCTTGGAGCAGGTGCAGGAGCAGATGCACTGGAAACCGATCCGATTGATGCCCCATCTAAACTGTAGATTTTCTGAATCGTCAACTCTGCCCGCTTCTCCTTAAAGCCTTCAGGACGATCGACCGTGTTCATACCAAGCCGACCTTCAAGAATGACGCGATCGCCTTGGTGATAGTTACCTTGAATCTCTTGCGCCATGTTGCCCCACCCTACCGCTTTTACCGTAGCGGGCGGATCTTCAGGGCGCAGCCCCGCAAATTGCACCTGCATTTCCGTGATCGGGGTTTGGTTGTCGGAGGTGTAGCGCAGTTGGGGTGCTTCAATAATTTCGGCGAGAAGAATGCAGCTATTCATAGAACAATACGGGGATGGGTGAATGGAGTCAAAATCGCAAGCGTTTATTCTACTGCCTATTGCGTAGTTCTATTCTACAAATTTCAGCTCCAAACCCGGAAGAAACTAGTACACTTTTTCTACTCGAATCTCTTCCACACCCTGCTCGTGATAGACAAATTCTTGCACCCGCAGCCGATATTCTCTCAACGTTTCATCCACCCAACCGCGATCGCTACTATTGGCGTAAATGTGAACTATGGGTTCACCTGCATCGGGCAAAATCAAGACCCAACTATCGCGCTGATGATTGAAAATCTTCACTCCATCAATCAATTCCAAATCTTCAGTCGCATGAGTTTCGACCAAGTGTCGCATCAGCGCACCTTTGACCGTCCAAGGACAGCGCACTGAGTAGGCTTTGTGAGAGACACGGGGACACTCAGAGCGAATTTCGGCGAGGGTGCGTTCTTGCAATGTCAGCGTTTCTATCAGCTTGGCAATGCAAAACATGGCATCAAAACCGGGATGCAGCTGCGGAAAGATAAAGCCCATTTCTCCACTACCTCCCAACACCGTGTTGGAGTTGGAGTAGCAGGTTTCCATCAAGGAGGTGGGATTCGCCTTTGTACGGATAACTTTGGCATCGTGGCGACGAGCAATCATTTCGACTGCACTAGAGGCATGAACTGGAACGACAACCGTACCACGCGGATTTGAGGTGAGAATCATATCAACCATGAGTGCCGTCAACGTCTCTCCGCGAATCGGACTGCCCGTTTCATCCACCAGAATTAACTGCTCTCCGTTTGCCGACACTTGAACGCCAAAGGTAGCTTTTAGGGCTTCCACCACATGTCCTAACTGATTCAGCAGACTTTCTCGGTCGGCCATCGTTGGAGCCGTTTGGGTCAAGCTGGCATTCAGCACCACCGCATCACAGCCAAACTTGGCGAGGAGTTGCGGCAACACGGCTCCTGACACAGCGTAGGCATAGTCGATCACAACTTTTGAGCTGCTGTGCTGAACGGCTTTGAGATTGAGATGCTTCTCAAAGCCGCGACTGTAAAGCTCGATCGCGTGAGTCACAGTCGCGACGTTGCCAATTTCTTGAATCGGGGCACGCCGGAAATCTTCCTTAAAAAATGCGCCCTCAATTTTCTTTTCTGCCCCTTTGGATAAATTAATGCCTTTTGGGTTGAAAAATTCGATCAAAATGTGATCAGATTTGTCGGGATGAACGCGGACATGAATGCCGCCCGCAACGCCCAACGTCGGAGCGACAGAACGGGCGACGGGAATGGAAGTCGCTTCTAGATTCTGAACATGGATGCCGACCGACATTAATCCGGCAATCAGCGATCGCGACACCATCCGCGAAATCGTGCGTTGATCCCGCGACACTGATACCTGTGATCTGGGCTTTAAGGTTGAGCCATACGCCGCACCTAACTTGACTGCAAACTCTGGAATCACATCGACGTTTGCCAATCCTGAAACGCCACGTTGCCCAAACAAATTGCGATGCGCCGTGTATCCCCAAATCAGGTTGGTGTTTAAGGTTGCACCTGATTCAACGCTTTTACTGGGCCACACGCGCACTTGGGGACTGATGAGCGCTTCTTCTCCCACACTGGAAAGCGATCCGACGACCGCACCCTCTAGCACATGTGCCCGACGATCAATTCTCGCCCCACGTGCTACGACACAGGCCCGCAGATTGACCTCATCGCCAATCATTGCGCCATTCCAAATGATCGGACGCTTTAGATCGGCGTCTGCTCCGATCGTCACGTTGTCGCCGATCGTAGTTCCGGCATCAATGGTAACTCTTGACCCAATCCGGCAATTATTGCCAATAATGGCGGGCGTTTCGATCTTGGCCGTGGAATCGATAAAAGTGTTTTCGCCCACCCATAATCCGGGAGATCGCTCGGTGTAGACAAAGTTCAAATTCACTTTGCGCAATAATCCGTCATACTGCGCTTCCCGGTAGGCATCTAAATGTCCAACGTCACACCAGTACCCATCTGCAATGTAGCCAAACATAGGTTCGTTTTTCGCAAGCAAAATGGGAAACAAGTCCTTGGAAAAATCAGCTTCTTGATTGGGGGGCAGATACTCCAACACTTCAGGCTCAAGAATGTAAATGCCTGTATTTACGGTGTCCGAGAACACTTCGCTGGTGGACGGTTTTTCTAAGAAGCGGCTAATCCGATAATTTTCATCAGTGATTACGACACCGAATTCGATTGGGTTGGGAACACGCGTGAGAACGATGGTGGCTTTTGATCCTTTGCGCTGGTGAAACTCGATCGCGGCACTGAGATCAAAATCGGTGATGCTATCGCCACTGATGACCAGAAAGGTTCCATCTAGTAATTCAATAATGTTTCTGACACAGCCTGCGGTTCCAAGAGGCTGGTCTTCTTCAACCGCATAGGTTATCTGTACCCCAAAGTCGCTTCCATCCTGGAAGTAATCGCGCATGACATCGGGCAGGTAATGTAGCGTCGCAATCACCTCTCGAATTCGATGTCGTTTTAATAGATTGATAATATGCTCTGCAATGGGGCGATTGAGGATCGGAACCATTGGTTTTGGCAGATCACACGTTAGCGGTCGAAGTCGCGTTCCTGAACCACCTGCCATTAGCACTGCTCGCATATCATCTCCTTGTAGGTGCGCGTTTAACTTATAGAGAGGTAAAGATCTAAAGATCTATAGAGTAAAGAAACAGAGATCAATCAAAGAGAGGTAGAGATTAAGGTGAAGGTCAACAGGTTGGAGGCAAATTCCTGCGGTAGCTTCTCTCACCTGCTCCAATCCGTGGTTTTATGTGACAGGGTTTTAATAGTGTCCTACTAAACTCAAAAGTCTGATATCTGCCAAGAGACAAAACCTGGCGTGTTCTTAACCTTATTTGACCCTGCCTGACGGTATCTAGTCTTGAATCTAACAATTTTTATTAAAAGTTTGATTGGTTTACGGTGTATAACCCTTGATTAGCAACGTGTGATTTGTCATCCTCTACCAGTATGCAAATTAGGATTGCTAAAATTTAAAGAACGTTCTGCGCTAATCGCACATTGAAGAACGTTGTGCGATTAGCGCACAGTGCAAAACAGTGCAAATTCCGAAGGAACCGCGAGGGTTAGAAGATGAACTTTCTTGTTTTTTCATTACTGGTCGTGTATGTGGTGGGTGCGTTCAAGTTCTGGTCGGGCTTTCGACGCACTAATTTTAGTCAAGGAAAGCTGTATTTGACGGCATTGTGGCCCGTTCTGGTGTTGAATAAATCTTACCGTCAGAATTTTACCAAAGCACTGAAGGGCTAAGACGTTGCAACATTCACTAGACTGGCAAACGCAAATTAGTGCGGTTGCCGATCGCTTCAATCGAGAATATCGAGGTGAGTCAGCTGATCTGCCGGATGAGGTTCAGGCGATGCCTATCTTTCGAGAACGGGTGTCAGGGTTGCTGCAAGCAAAGCTCACCTCTCCGTTTTGGCAGCTTGCTCAGCCGCAGAAGAATCAGCATTGTCTCGACATTGGCTGCGGGGTTAGTTTTCTGATTTATGATTGGCGGGACTGGAACGCTTTTTTCTATGGTCAGGAAGTTAGCACCGTGGCTCGTGAGGCATTGAATGCTCGCGCCCCGCAGCTCAACTCAAAGTTGTTCAAAGGCGTCAAACTTGGCGCAGCTCACGATTTGCAGTACGAGGCAAAGCAGTTTGATCTGGCGATCTCGACCGGATTCAGTTGCTATTACCCTCTTGACTATTGGAAGTTAGTATTATCTGAGGTTCGACGAGTCCTCAAACCGGGCGGCGTTTTCGTGTTCGATGTATTGAACCCGGATGCCGAACTTGCCGAAAGTTGGGCAATTTTGGAAACCTATTCCAACGCAGAAGTCTTTCTAGAGCCGCTAGACGAGTGGCGGAAAATGATTGGCTCTGAAGGCGGAAAGATTTTGAAAACGCACTCGGGTGAACTGTTTGAACTCTACAAAGTCTCGTTTTGAAACGGATTTGGCTCATTGGCGGAACTGGGGAAAGCGTGATTTTGGCACAAGCGATCGCTCATGCTCGTCTTCCCTGTATCGTTTCCGTGACAACTCAATCCGCAACCGCACTTTATGACTTTGCTCCAGAAATTCAAGTTCATATTGGTAAACTTGATTCTGAAGAATTATCTAATTTTCTAACGAAATATAATATTGGTGTTGTATTAGATGCTTCTCATCCGTTCGCGGTTGACATCTCAAAGAATGCCATTAGCGCTGTGCATGATTTAGGAGGGGTAAATTCTCAGACCATTGCTTATCTGCGATTTGAACGTCCCGCTTTAGAGAGTGAGAAAACCAGCGATGAAACTACGGTTTGGTTCGTAGACACGGTTGAAAACCTGCTAGAAACGGATTGGCTGCAAGGGCAACGAGTACTACTCACGATCGGGTATCGGTTCTTATCGTTGTTCAAAGCATGGCAGGATAGAGCAACACTGTTCACTCGAATTTTGCCGTCTCCGGTTGCTTTAGAAGCCGCGTTGGAATCAGGATTTAGCAGCGATCGCATCATTGCCCTGCGTCCGCCGATCACGTATGAACTGGAGCGATCGCTCTGGCAACAGTGGCAAATTTCAACCGTTGTCACCAAAGCTTCTGGCACACCGGGCGGCGAAGATATTAAGCGCAAGCTTGCTGGGCAGCTAGGCATCCGGTTGATCATCATTGATCGTCCAATCATTACTTATCCCCAGCAGACAAGCGATGTTGAGCAAGCCTTACAATTCTGTCGGCAATTTCTCTAGAATGCTTGAATCCACTCTTTGACCTCGTACTCTGTCCAAATTCCGTTTTGCCAAAACGGATCAGCCTCAACAAGAGATCGCACTGCCGATTCACTTTCAGCTTCGTAAATACCAAAGACCTTTGTAACATCTTTAGTTGGGCCGATTGTAATCAAAACGCCATCATCTTTCTGTTTGGCTAACCCATCTAAATGCGCTTGGCGATAAGGCTCTCTTTTTTCGAGAACATTCTCACAATAGCTGCCCCACATCACATATTTCGTCATTATTCGTTCTCCCACCAATGCTTATCAATCTGTCAGGACTATCTGTCAGGACTAGATTAAGACAAATAGCGGGGATAATGCTAGTTCTGATCCTTTCTTCCTTGTCAAAACGAGAAAAATTTCGGAGGCGATAAAATAATTTCTCGAATCCGCTCAGAACTGATTCGCAACGAATCAAGGAGTTTTGCAGATCTAAGCGCAAAAGATCGAGGTTAATGTCGTTATTCTTGAATTTCTACGGCAGGCTCAGAATAGTGCTTTGATATGGGTCGATTAAGTCAAGTGTGATGGTAAAGATAGTAAGAAAGCGGCTGAAGCTACTGGCTTCAATGACTAGTTAATCAACCAAAGAACAGATTAGGCAAGAACAAAAGACACTAAGGAATTAACGCCAAGTGCATACTCTAAGTCATCAATGCAGGTGTAATCGCGCCACTCGTCTAAAACAGAAAGGAGCGATCGCACCGCCAAATCGCGTTGAATCAGCTCTACAACAGCTTGCCATGCTTCAGTAGGGGTTGTGAAGTAGCCGAGTTGAATCATGCCGCCTTCATGCCACCAAACTCCAACCCAACCGGGATCTTGCTCGGTAATTTCTACATGCTGTCCAAGGTATTTCATAATTTTTAATCCTTAAAATATGTAGAGAGCTTTTAGTGAGCTTGATGATAAAACTAAATTACTTGAATCTTAGCTAAATCACCTCTACTGAAGGGCAAAGAGAGCGCAAACCTATTCTCCATCTGGAGAGGCAATTTGAATGAGCATTATGATGGAAAGAGCCTAATGGCAGCGCGAACAACCCACTGCGATCGCACAATAGATTTCACAGATTTCTACGTTAGAACTCAAGTCTCAGAGCGTTGACGAACAACTCGCTTTATGGATTAATCTCTACAATGCTTTTACCATTGATAAAATTTTAGAGCGCTATCCAATTCGCTTGATCCAATCCATAATTTTAGGATTGCCAAATTGGTTTACGTTTCTGTGGTTTTTTATGCACCGAAACCATTCTATGTTTGATCAGCAATACAGGCTTGCTCAGATTGAGAACCGAACTCTATGACCATTGCAGGAACCTCGCATTCATTTTGCGATCGCTTGTGCATCAATTGGCTGTCCGCTGTTGCGAAACACGGCATATGAAGCAGAGTATGTGCGCCAGCAACTACAGGAAGATGCTGATCGCTTTATCAATAATCCAAACAAAGTTCGATACGACGCTCAAGAGAATGTGTTGTATTGCAGCAAAATTCTGAAATGGTATCGCAAAGACTTTCTTAGCGTTGCTCCATCGATTCCCCAGTACGTTGGAGCCTATCTCAAACAGTCCTTAACGGCGACAACACCCATTGTCTACTTGGATTATGATTGGAGCTTAAATCAGCGGATATCATCGTAAAACTGCTTGAGATACGTTGCTGAAACTCCAACTCCCCACAAAATTCCAACATACAGATAGATTGCGGTGGCCTTCCAAGTGCCCCAGTAAACAACACGTCGATCAGAACTATGAACAACGCGATTGATTTGTTGAATTCGTCCTTTTTTCGCGAGTTTGAGACACAAATCGCCATCTTCCATGATGGGCAATGCTTCATCAAATCCACCGCATTGCCAGAAATCGGAGCGACGGCAGAACATCACCTGATCTCCGAATAACAAACGCAATCCTTTGAAGAAGTGACGCGGTCGAAATAGCAGAGGAGCATAATAGGTTTTAAGGACATTATGAAGTGAGATTCCCCAGCGCGTTGTTTCTGCTCCAGACATCAATGAGATAAAACCACCACATGCGATCGCAGGATCATTCAACGTTTTCTCAATCACCGCGATCGTATCATCGGGAATTCGGGTGTCAGCATGCAGGAAGCAAAGAATATCCCCAGTTGCGGCTTTTGCGCCGTGATTTAACTGAGCTGAGCGACTCCTACAATTTTCCCCTTCCACTCCTTTAGAAAGGCCGTAACTTAAAACACGACAATCTAAACCAAAGTGTTCAACTGATCGCTTAGCAATCTCAATAGTGTTGTCTGTGCTATTTCCATCTACGATAATAATTTCATAAGCAGGCGGATTCAAGATCGTCAATTGACGAAGAGTACTCTGTAGAGTTGCGGATTCGTTGAAGGTTGGAATAATAATGGAGACGCGAGACATTAGCGGAGCGGGTGCTGCAAGCAGTAGAGTTACGAATTAAACTTGTCTAAATTCTAGAAGTTAATGAATAAACATGCGCTAGTCATTGAGCCATTGAATAGCTTCAGCTACAGCTAGACTGCACTACTAGCGGCATTTCTAAGGGCATTGAGCGCGGTGGTGAGCATTTAACAACTTACCCCACGTATCGTTGTAGGGATGCACAAGCGATGTTAATCGATCCGCTTGATAGACAGGACGTTCTTCATTTGCCCACTGAAAAATGCTGCCTTCCAAGTTGAAAACACAAGCGAACCCTTGCTGCTGAAGCTGCTGGGCAAGCTTGGCACTGCGATAGCCAACAGAGCAATACACAACGATCGGAGCATCTTTTGGAAGCGTTTCTAAAATTGGGTTATGAGATGAGTTTGAATCAATGAATTGTGCTGTCGGAAGATGACTGACAGCAAACTCTGGCGGGGTTCGAGCATCGAGCAAAATCGGCTGAGGTTGAGTCGAGCTTTCGAGCCACTGAGCAAGGTCAGCCGTCTGAATTGGACGAACCGTTGGAAACTGAAGCCGAATAAATTGTTTGATTAGATTGAATAGACTAGTTTGCATCCAAGACAAATCGTTTCTCACAGCAACTTCTATTAAGGTAGCGTTACTTGATGACTGGAAATCAAAACGCGCGATCCTTTGGAGCTTGGTTGAGCCAATCGCGTCAAGGAAACCTCAAAACCTAGTAATATCGCAAGAGATACTCGTTCAGTTCGCAGCGTCGATGGCTTCTATTGCTGGTCAGCTTGATCCCCTCACTATCAAAATTTCAGCATTGCCCCAGGCTCAGGAGATTGAGAATGGGTGGCAAGAATTTACCGTCGATATTGGAAGTGCGATCGTAACGGTCCAAGTCAGACCGCGAATTTGGCGCAACTTAGTCGAGGGATCCCAGCGATACTCGAACTGGATGGCCATCATTATTGGAAAGATGGGCAAACTCACCGATACGGGTTTTATTCTCGAACAACCCGGCATCCAAATTTTTGAATCTAAAACTCCTGAATCTTAAAATTCTTGAATTGCAACTAGATAAGGTGCACATAAGATTCGCTCTGCTCATCTTAAAAGGTCTGCGAAGCGCTAATCGCGATGCCTTCCATAAAGTGCTGTAGAAGGTTCGGTTCATGCTTTGACCCGTTCCATAAAATCACTTTTGAGGAAAAGTTTTCGTTTAATTGAACCTATTTACCTACTCAAGCAGTCCAACAGAAATGGCTGTCGCAACCTCAGATCTTTCTCTGAGATTTCTGATATTTCTCTCGTCCCCTAGACTGATACATTTAGGGTACTAACTGCTTTACAAACATTAACATGCCAGTGTTTGCAGCCTTTATCCCTTCTAGAGTCAGTGAAGAATTATGCCGCCTTCTCCTTTACAGTTAGCGCTACGGAAACCACATCGTTTCACGCACACGGCTCTGATTAGTCAATTGAGTTTTATGGGGCTGCTCTTCCTTGGAACAGGATGCAATCTCATTCCTTCTGGCGACGCTCAGACCCGGCCCAACGCCCAATCTCAGGGAGGCCCCGTGGCGGTTGATGTGGCGATCGCACGCCAATCTTCCTTAGAATCCTCGACTGAATATACGGGCACAACCCGGCCGTATCGAGAGGTTTCGCTGCGATCGCAAGCTGAAGGGCAACTCACGGATTTAAATGTCGATGTAGGCGATCAGGTCACACGAGGGCAGACGCTAGCCCGAATTGATAATCGGTTATCGGCAGCGGCGGTGGCTGAAGCACAGGCAGAGGTAGCCGCAAGAGAATCGGAGGTCGCCAGCCTGCAAGCCGATGTCGATGATGCGCTGACACAGGTGGAGCGATCGCGCTTAGAGTTACAGCAAGCTCGCTCAGATGCGGCTAGACAAGCTCAACTCTTTCGCTCTGGTGCGATTTCTGAGCAACAGGCAGAAACGAGCCAAACCAACGCTAAAACGGCGGAGCAGACGCTTCGTTCTGCCGAACGGCAGGTGCGCAATCGTCAACAAGCAGTCGCGGCGGCACAGCGACGAGTGGTGTCACAGCAAGCGATCGTCGCCCAAGAGCAAGAACGCCAGTCCTACAGCACGCTGACGGCTCCAGTTAATGGCTCAGTGCTAGAGCGGCTGACTGAACCTGGAAACTTAGCGCAACCCGGAAGCGAAATTTTAAAGCTGGGCGACTTTAGCCAAGTGAAGGTTGAGGTGCGCGTGTCGGAGTTAGAGCTTGCAGGCATTCGAGAAGGGCAGCCGGCACAAGTTCGGCTCGATGCGTTGAAGAATCAGACGTTAACTGGAAGAGTATCCCGCATTTCTCCGGCGGCTGATCCGCGATCGCGCCAAATCCCAATTGAAGTCACGATTCCTAATGAGGGTGGGCGCATTGGCAGTGGGTTGCTAGCGCGAGTGAGCTTTAATGTGCGGCAGGCGCAGAACGTCGTGATTCCAGAAGCGGCAGTGCAAAAGCCAGGAAGCAAATCTTCAGGAGCACCGGGAGGGAATTCTAGCGATCGCGGGCGCTCTCAAGTGCAAGGTGCAGGTAATAGCGGCGCTCCTTCGGAACTTGGCGGAGCCAATCGCAACGCCTCACAAGATCAAAAGCAGCCTAGCAGTGCCACCTTGTATGTTGTCAACCGCAACGGAGAGCAATCGACGGTAGCAGCCCGTCAAGTGCAGGTGGGCGATCGCAAGAATGGACAAGTCGAGATTCTGTCGGGTTTGAATCCGGGTGAATCGTTTGTGGTTCGCAGCAGCGGAGAGTTAAAAGAAGGCGAACCCGTCCGACTGAGTTTGATTTCTGAGCAAACTGACGACAACAAGAGAAGCTAAGGTAAGCAATTGCTATGACATCATCTCCTCAGCCGCGTGGATTTAGTATTAGCGGCGTAGCGGTTCGCCAGCATATCGGGACGCTCATGCTATCGCTGGCGATCGTCGTGATCGGCATCTTTTTTCTACTCACGATTCAAGTTGATCTGCTGCCCTCGATCACCTATCCCCGCATTGGGGTGCGGGTTGACGCCCCTGGCATTTCACCAGAAGTGGCGGTTGATGAAGTCACCCGACCTTTAGAAGAAGCGTTAGCAACCACGGAAGGGGTAGTGCAAACCTTCTCGCGCACCCGTGAAGGACAGGTCAGCGTAGACCTGTTTTTTCAGCCAGGAGGAAACATTGATCAAGCCCTCAACGATGCGACGGCAGCCTTCAACCGCGCCCGTGGTCGGCTTCCTGACACAATCGAGGAGCCGACCTTGTTCAAAGTCGATCCGTCTCAATCCCCAGTTTATGAACTGGCGCTAACCTCCGACTCCTTGGAATCGGTTGATCTGCGAGTGTTTGCAGACGAAGAACTGTCGCGGGAACTCGGCGTGGTGGAAGGCGTGGCGGCAGTCGATGTGGCAGGCGGAGTAGAAGAAGAAGTCAGGGTAATTCTTGATCTCGATCGCCTGCAATCGTCGGGCGTGGGATTGAACGATGTGTTGACAGAACTTACCGAGGCGAATCAGGACGTGTCTGGCGGACGAATTATCGGGCGAAACTCCGAGCCGCTAACGCGAGCGATCGGGCGGTTTCAGGAAGCGTCCGAAATCGAGAATCTTTCGTTCACAGTCGGTCAAGCTTCACCATCTGGCACATCGCAATCGTCGTCAGGCAGCAGTTCATCGGGTAATGCATCAGGCAGTTCTTCCACCACGACTACGCCAGCAACCTCATCTAGCCGCGTTTATCTAAGGGACTTTGCCAAGGTTAGCGACGGCACGCAGCAGCAGCGTATTTTTGTATCGCTGAATGGCAAGCCTTCCGTCAAGCTGAGTATTCAGAAACAGCCTGATGCTAACACCATTCAAGTCGTAGAAGGGGTGAAGAAACGGATTGAGGAACTCCGACGCTCAGGGGTTGTTCCCCAAGACATGCAGTTGTTCCCCACGTTAGATGAGTCGGTGTTTATTAGCAACTCGATTTCTAACGTCACCAGTTCCGGTTTGATTGGAGCAGGACTCGCTGCGATCGCAGTGCTGCTGTTTCTCGGCTCGATTCGTCAGACGCTAATCATTGTGTTGTCGATTCCACTTGCCACATTGGTCGCCATTATTTTCATGCGATTGTTTAATCTGTCGCTTAACGTCTTTAGTTTAGGCGGTTTGGCCTTGGGAGTTGGCATCGTCGTGGACAACTCGATTGTGATGCTCGAAACGATTGCCGATGGAGTTGGCATTAAGCTAGGTCAACAGACCAACACAGACCTCAGTTCACAAGAATTGATGGATAAATCGGTTGAGAGCAGTCAATCGGTTGAATCGGCATTACTAGCGTCCACAAGTACAAACTTAGTGGCTGTTCTACCATTTCTGCTTATTGGTGGATTCATCGCACTCCTGTTTAACGAGTTGATTCTAACCATTAGCTTTTCGGTTGCCGCTTCCATTCTCGTTGCTGTAACGATCGTTCCGATGATGGCATCTCGACTCTTAGCCATCCAGTGGTCGAGCCGAGTGGGACAAACCTGGCTAATCGGTGGCTTCAATCGACGCTTTGAAGCGGCAATTGGCAGCTATCGATCGCTGTTAAATAAAGTGTTACACCGCCGCGTATTGGTTGTTGCGCTGACCTTTCTAATTTTGGGTGGCAGTAGCCTCTTTGTCTTGGGTCGCATTCCGCAAGAAATCTTGCCGCGCATCAACACAGGGCAAGCCAATCTGTTTGCTCAGTTTCCGCCCGGAACGCCGATTGAAACCAGCCGTAAAGTTATGACTGAGGTGGATAAACTCCTGATTGAGCAACCGGAGACAGAATATGTCTTCACTACCGTGGGCGGATTTCTATTTGGCAGCAATACGAGCGAAAATGCCTTGCGGAGTTCGAGCAACATTACGCTCAAGCCCAATACTGATGTAGAAAAATTTGTCGAGCGCGTCACTCAATCCTTCAACCAACTCAACTTGGTCGATATCACTTTGCGTCTGAGTCCGGGTCAAGTCCGGGGTTTGATTTTGAGTAACTCTCCAGTACGGGGTGCAGAAGTTGACGTAGTGCTGCAAGGCAATAACGCCGATCAGCTAGAACAAGCCGGACGCCAAGTTTTGGCAGCCTTGAGCCAACAAGCAAAACAAGCGCGATACCGTCCAGATGCCGACCAGCGACAGCCCGAAATTCAGATTCGGCGCGATCGCGAACGAGCAGCAGAACTCGGACTGAACATTCAAGACATTGGGGATACCATTCAAACGGCGCTTGAAGGCTCAGTTCCAACTCAAATTCAACGGGGAAATCGGTTGGTCGATGTACGCGTTGAATTAGATGATTCTGTGATTCAGGATGCTTCTCAACTCGCTGAATTGCCGCTATTTACAGAAGATAGACAACTTATCAGACTCAGTGATGTTACCCAAATCGAAACCGGACAAGCACCGGGAGAAGTCCAGCGAATTAACCAGCGTCAGGTCTACCAGATTGCAGGGACGTTAAATGAGGGCGCAAGTTTGGGAGGAGCGCTCGAAGAAATTGAGCGTGTATTCCAACAGATTCAGCTACCGGAGGGCGTGAGTCGGCTACCCAGTACGGCGGCGCAAAGTAATCAGCAGATTCAGTCTGCACTGCCACTATTAGGAGGGTTAGCTGCGTTTCTCGTATTTGTCGTGATGGCAGTGCAATACAACTCTCTTGTTGATCCGTTAGTCATTATGTTCACAATTCCCTTAGCGTTAGCGGGTGGAATTTGGGGACTGTTCATCACTAATACTGCGATCGGGGCAACGGTGGTTGTAGGGGCTGTGCTACTCGTGGGAATTGTGGTGAACAACGCCATTATCATGGTGGAGTTAGCCAACCAGATTCGAGCAAAGGATGGCGTCGGACGGCGAACCGCCATTCTGCAAGCCGCACCTCTGCGTCTGCGTGCCATTCTCATGACGACCATCACAACCGTTTTGGGGATGTTTCCACTGGCGTTGGGTTTAGGTCAAGGGGGCGAGTTTCTACAGCCGCTCGGCATCGTAGTTTTTGCCGGATTATCGTTGGCAACATTTCTCACGTTGTTTATCATTCCTTGCTTCTATCTATTGCTCCATGAGATGTTTGGTCGGTTAGGTGGAATGGGCAGGAAGGAGAGGAATAAGCGAAGCCTTTATCGCGATCCGCTCACCCCTGAAGGAAATGCAGAAGAGCCGCCCGTTCACGAGCCAGTGGATTCATCCCCGGTTCGGAGTTCGGAAGAGAGCTTGCCCCGAAAATAGAGCGTAGTTCTCGACTTGATAGGAGTTGATACAGAATCGCAAAGCTAGGTTTCATTCTTTGAACCAGGCAGCGATTCTGTTTAGGTTTGTAGAGAATTATTTTAACGAAAATAGAGGCGGTCTGGAAGACTGCCTCTACGAGGAATGCTATTAAAGATCTAGCAATACGTGCGGCTTAAGCAACCTCTACCCACACGGACACGGACCCGCCATCACATCTAAATTCACCCCAGCCTTTATCATTCGTTTGCACTGGCTCTGGAACGTGTTCAGTCAAATCGATGAAGGTTGTGTTTGGCTTACCCACTTCCATCCATTTTTTACCCTCTGCCCCATTGCTCAAGATGACCGCCATCGCTTGAGGATGCTCTTCATCTCCTAGGCATGTCCAGCCAATTGTATTGGGGTGATCAAAGTAATCGTACTGCGCACCGTAGGTATAGCGCTGACGTGCATCCAAGAATTTATCGATCAGCCATTGGTGTGACGGCATGATCACCTTATGTATCTGCCCGTCCTGTCCTTCATCCTCATACTCTGTTCCGTAATAGTCTGGATAGAACACACACGGATAGCCATCTTGACGCAGCAAAATAATGGCATAGGCCAATGGCTTAAACCAGGGTTCGACCACCGACTCCAACGCTTGCAGCGCTTGAGAATCATGATTAGCAACAAATGTAACCGCAAACGCGGGCTGCTTTTTCACCAATGTGCCGTCTAAAATTTGCCGCATATCATAGCGATCGCCCTCCTGACTCGCACTGTGAAAATTAAAGTGAAGCGGCACATCAAAGAGGGCTACTTTACCTTGAGTGTTGTGAATATAAGCTTCTAGAGCTTCAACGCTAAATTCCCAGTACTCAGCAACCGCGAACAGCGGCTCTCCAACCACCTGATTCATTGCCTCTAGCCAATCTGGGAAAAACCAGGCAGAAATATGTTTCGCTGCATCAATCCGAAACCCATCTACATTCGTTGTTTCAACATACCACTTGCCCCATTCGACTAGCTGATCGCGGACGGACTCTTCTCCAAAATCTAAGTCGCAGCCCATCAAATAGTCAAAATTACCCTTCTCAAGCGCGACATAATCATCAAACGATTTTCCTTCAAACACGAAGATAGTAGAGTCGTCGTCTGGGTTGTTCGCGTTGTAGTCCACCGCGTCGAAATGCCACCAGTGCCACTCGAAGGAGGAGTACTTGCCTTGACGAGCCGGGAAGTTGAAGTGCGTGTAGGCTTCGATCTCGTGTAGCTCTCCTTTCGGATTGAGACGATTATCACGGGGGTAAGGAATCGCTTTTACAGCTTCGACTTGATCGCCGCCCATCATATGGTTTAGAACAATATCTGCATAGGCACGAATGCCATTCGCTTTGAGGGCTTTAAGAGCATCTAAATACTGCTCGCGAGTGCCGTATTTAGTCCGAATCGATCCCTTCTGGTCAAATTCGCCCAAGTCATAGAGGTCATAAACACCATAGCCAACCTCACTTTTTCCACCCACACCTTTGTAGGCAGGGGGCATCCACAGAGATGTAAATCCTTTCTCTGCCAACGTTTGCGCCTCGTCTTTGAGCCTATCCCAATGCTTCCCATCATCGGGAAGATACCAATGGAAGTACTGCATCATCGCGCCTTTCTGATATGACACGTTATTTTCTCCGGATAGGGTTATTGAAGATTAGAACTCTTTCTGACACGCAAATCAGAATTTACATTAGATGCTTGTTCGAGTTGCGGCACAAAGCTAAGGTTGGGCAGACGATTAATGTCATATTACTTAACGTAATATTGCTTAATACTCTATCAGGAAAGTATTTGCAGTTGCTATCACTCACGGGATAGATAAAACCTAAACTTTGATGACACACTGAGGGCTCACAGCCACAGGAATCAGGATACACCAATCCTGATTTTGAGCTTTTAAGGCTAAACAATATGGTCAAACAATGGTTGCAGCGCTTTACGGCTTGGATCAGTCAGTCGCCCACTCCTCGTGATGCCCGCCGCTCTCAGCACCCAGCTTGGATTGGGATTGCTCTCTCCCTCTATGCGTTCATTGCGATCGGTGTGGCAGAAGGAGGATTAGGCGTGCTGCTGCCGTCCATTGTGACGACCTACAATCTCACTCCGGCAACAGTCACTTTCCTATTCGTTAGCCAGATTGGGGGATACGTCACTGCTGCGATCGCTAGTAGTCTGCTTAGCGCTCGTATCGGACTTGCCCGAATGCTGTTACTCGCTGGCGTCCTTCTAAGCAGCGCAGTGCTGATTTACGCTCTATCTCCGTTTTGGTGGCTGATGGTTATCACAGGAGTAGCGCTAGGATTGGGCATTGGGCTCATTGACGCTGGAATTAATACCTATATTGTGAGCGATTCGCAGAATGCTAATTTGATCGGCATTCTGCACGGATTTTATGGCATTGGAGCATTGTTAGGGCCTGCGATCGCAACGACTCTATTAGCCTTGGGATTCGATTGGCGATTAGTTTATTTAGTCATTGCCGCTATTGTTGGCATATTTGTGCTGGCTGTGTTGTGGATTGTATTATCCAACTATCGCCCTATGAGTATTCGCACACTCAATTCCCATGACAGCAATTCCTCTAATTTACGGTTGGCGTTACGAATTCCAGCCGTATTGCTCACTGGATTGCTTTTACTCGTGTATGTGGGAACAGAAAGCGCAGTTGGCAATTGGGCATATACGGTTGAAGCGGTCAGCCGGGGAACGTCTACGCTAATTGCTGGATACAGTGTCAGTGCTTATTGGTTGGGCTTAACGTTAGGGCGGTTCAGCTTGGGCTACTTTCTGGCAAAGCTAGGGGCGAGTCGTACCATTAATCTCTCACTCTTGGTTCTGACAATTGGGTTACTCCTTTGGTGGTTAGTGCCCGGCCAATGGCTCAGCCTGCCCTTGATTGGGTTTGCGCTAGCGCCAATTTTTCCAGCCACCATTTGGCTAATGCCGCAGCGAGTGCCGAGTGTATTAGTTCCAGCAACGATCGGATTTGTAACGAGTGTGGCGAGCTTGGGCGCAGCGACGATTCCGACGGCGTTAGGATGGATTGCGGCCTCAATCGGCTTAACCAGCATTCCTGTCGTACTGGTTGGACTTGCGATCGCGCTCCTGCTGATCCAACATCAACTAACGCGATTGCATCGTGCCTAACCCGGTCTATCGATCGCAGGGTAGATTTAAGTCTTCTGTTAATATCAATACACTTTGAAGAAGTGTTAACTTTTGGGTTTCTAATTTTACTTCTATGATCGTACATCCAACTCAAACGGGGTGGCAGGTGATTTACCATCGTGCCCATGCTCTGCTGGCTGCCCAAATTGCAGGTCAATGGCGCAGAAAAGAGGCCCCTCCAAGACTGTATGAGACGCTTGCGGCAATTTCGCACCACGATGATTTAGAAAGAGAGTGGGAAGAAAACAACCTTACAAAAGCTGGTGCGCCGATGGACTTTACTCAAGATCAGGAAACGTCGTTTCCTCGATTGAGAAAGCACTTGCAAGATTCACTCTATCGTGGTCGATGGGTTGCTCTCCTAACGTCGATGCACATGTCCCGGTTGCTGGAATCGCAGCGCGGAACCTCGAAAGAAGCTGATGAATTCTTAGATGACCAGATCGAAGATCAGAAGCGGTGGTGTCAAGAGCTAGGGATTTCCAAAGAGGATGCTTCTAGCGCCTATGACTTTTTGCAGTGGTGCGATCGCTGCTCTCTCATTCTCTGTCAAGCTCAGCTTCCAGAGGACGAACGCGCCCTTGAAGTGAGCAAAGCCCACGACGGCAAACGCTACGACATTCGGCAGTTTAGCGATGGAACCGTGACGATCGAACCGTGGTGTTTTGAGAACGATCGTTTTACCGTCAATGTCGAGGTTTCTAATCTCAACCAGATTAAGTTTGAGAATAATGCCAGTCTCACCGCTGCCCTCAAAGAAGCACAGCGCCAATTAGTAGAGTGGACATTTGTTAAGAGCAAAAATAATAGCAAGAAATGATAAATACGATTCAATTACCGAGCCAGATTGCTGAAGTTTTGGCGAGTGAGCGATCGCCAGAAGAGCGCTTTTCTGACCTGATGGGCGCGATCGCAGAATTTTTGCAGTGCGATCGCTGCTTTTTGTATCTGCGACAGCCCCAAACGCGCCTGGGTAGAGTACCCTTTTGTTGGGTTCGCTCGTCTGATGTTCCCACAGTTTATGATGAGGAATGGAAGCCCGAACCACCTTCGTTACCTGATGAAGATCCGATGTTTGCTGCTGCTCTAAGAACCGAACCATCTCTGTTTATTGAGGACGTTGAAACCGCCAGTTCTGATCAATTAAATCGACAGTTTGAGCAAGAAAATTTTGGTCATCGTGCCCTGATTCATGCTCACCTCTGCCAAGATCAGCAACTTTGGGGCGTACTGCAACCTTG
The DNA here is from genome assembly GCF_059501405.1 of Myxacorys sp. Classification (NCBI taxonomy): domain Bacteria; kingdom Bacillati; phylum Cyanobacteriota; class Cyanophyceae; order Leptolyngbyales; family Leptolyngbyaceae; genus Myxacorys; species Myxacorys sp. The sequence continues at coordinate 132,844 of NZ_JCACCM010000087.1, read as the reverse complement.
CCTAATGGCGCGATCGCGCCGCTGGACGGAAACAGAACGCCAAATCATAAATCAAATTGTGCAGCATATTACACCGATTGCTGTGGAGTACGTCAACTCCTACACGATAGAAAAATCAAAAGATCACTCGCAGGAATGAGGTTAGATCTAACGAAAGTAGTGTTTATTACACTATGAACCCATATTATAAGCCCATGCCCTCTTCATTAGAGGCGCATGAATTATAGACCTCTTACCCAAACTCGTAACGTGGATCGAATTCTCGTTGTAGACGACACACCCGACAATTGTCTGCTGATCCAAGCGATTCTCCAAGATGAAGGCTACGAAGTCGAACTTGCAGAAAGCGGCAGAGAAGCACTAGATAAAATCGATCAGGCTCCGCCTGATTTGGTACTGCTCGATGTCATGATGCCTGGCATGGATGGCTATGAGGTGACTCGTCGAATTCGCGACAACATCAAGCTACCGTTTATGCCGATTCTGCTCACGACGGCTTACGATCAGCCAAGCGTGGCGCAGGGTCTAGATACGGGAGCAGATGATTTCATCCGTAAGCCTGTTCACTTTGATGAGCTTTTGGCGCGAGTCCGGGCCTTGCTGCGCCTAAAACATAGCGTCGATGAGCGGGATCAGATTGCCCGTCAGCGAGAAGATTTTGTCTCTCGCCTCACCCACGATTTACGCACCCCGCTTGTTGCTGCCGATCGCATGTTAGATCTGCTGGCACAAGGCGTGATGGGAGAGCTATCCAATGATGTGCAAGAAGCAATCTCGATCATGGTTCGCAGCAATCAAAACTTGCTGACCATGGTGAACATGCTGCTTGAGGTCTATCGCTACGAAGCAGGACGCAAAACTCTTACTTTCTCACCTGTTAACTTGTTAGATCTAACCCAAGAGGTGATTGAGGAATTGTCGCCGCTGGCGATCGACAAACAGCTAGAACTCCTATTTGAATCGGGTAATCCTAGCGAAGACTATTCGATTAAGGGCGATCGCATCGAATTGCGGCGCGTTCTGACCAACCTGATCGGAAACGCCATCAAATTTACAGATCAAGGTTCGGTAACGGTACGCTTATCTAAAACCCATATGTCTTCAACGGCAGCCGTTAAGCTTGAAGTAATCGATACGGGTCCTGGCATTCCCTTAGAAGAACAAAGCACACTGTTTGAGAGCTTTAATTCAGGTAAACACAAGCGATCGGGAAGCGGTCTTGGACTGCATCTGTCGCGCCGAATTGCTCAAGCTCACAACGGCACGATCAGCGTCCGCTCTGGTGCCGGTGAGGGAAGTACTTTTACAGTTCTCCTGCCCATTCACTAACCACGTAACTTCTGTTTACAAAAAGGCTATCTACAAAAAAGGTCGGGGTGTCATCACCTCGACCTTTCTGCATGATTACCGACCGCTATACCGTTCTTCTTTCCAGGGATCTCCGCGATGGTGATAGCCATTTCGCTCCCAAAAGCCTAGCTCTTCTTTAGACAGAAACTCTAAGCCGTTAATCCACTTGGCGCTTTTCCAAGCGTAGAGATGAGGAACAACGAGCCGAAGCGGCCCTCCGTGATCTGGCGGAAGCGGTTCACCAAACACTGTGTGAGCAAAGAAATTCTCCTCACGCAAAAAATCGTCCATTGAAATATTGGTGGTGTAGTCCCCGTAGCAGTGTTCCATGATGTGAACAGCGGCGGGATCAACCTCGACGTGCTTCATAAAATCAACGACTTTCACACCTGTCCACTGCACGTCTAGCTTTGACCAAGTGGTAACACAGTGAAAATCAGCCGTAAAATCAGTCTGAGGCATTGCCATCAACTCTGCCCAGCTAAAGGTAGTTTCCTTTGCCAAGCCCCAGACTCTAAACTGCCAGGTGTCTCGGTCAACGTGGGGAGTTCCGCCATAGGTCAGCACTGGGAAGCCATTGGTCAAATGTTGACCTTTGGGGACACGATCGCCGTACTCCGATCCTGGCTTTGTAAAAAACTTTCCCGCCATGCCTTTGTCCTACAACAGCACTTAAATTAAGTAACAGATTCAAGTTCTGAACGAATCCCCACTTTGATAGAGTGGCACTATTCTTCCTCTTCCTCATTGGCTGGGTAGACAAAACCCTGTGCCCGTCCTGTTAGGATGGATTTCCCAAGGGAGAGCGCCCGCTGAGCCTGAAGAGTAGCTTTGTGCTTCCAGGTGGCTTTACGCTTATCTCGCTTTGATTTTGATGTTTTCTTCTTAGGAACTGCCATGACTTCGCCTGCGATCGTAATGTAGACAACCTTCCTATTCTACGGCATTATTTCCTGCTGAGCGATCTGTGCATTAAGCTTCAGATGGGTTAACCGCGTGCAGACCGCATTCTTTCTTGGTCGCCTCTTCCCACCACCAGCGTCCTTCTCGTTCGTGCTGATTGGGAAGAACAGCGCGGGTACAGGGTTCGCAGCCAATGCTGATGAATCCGCGCTCGTGGAGAGGGTTGTAAGGTACGTCATACGAGCGGATATACATCCAGACATCTGCTGATGACCAACTGGAGAGGGGGTTGAATTTGATTAAGTTGTGATCATCACTGGAAAACGCTGTATCGACTTGTACAACTGGAACGCTCGCACGCGTCGATGGACTCTGATCTTTGCGCTGTCCAGTAATCCAGGCATCTAGGGTTGAAAGCTTGCGCCGCAGGGGAGCGACTTTACGAATGCCGCAGCATTCTTGATGCCCGTCTTCGTAGAAGCTAAAGAGTCCTTTGGCATTAACCATGGCTTCGAGTCGAGCCGCATCGGGAGTCATAATGTCGATCGCAATGCCGTAATGCTTTCTGACGCGATCGATAAACTGATAGGTTTCTGCGTGCAAGCGTCCAGTGTCAAGGCTGAAGACTTTAATGTCTTTTCTGATTTTGTGAGCCATGTCGATCAAGACAACATCTTCCGCTCCACTAAAAGAGATGGCAATGTTATCAAACTGACTCAAGGCACATTCGAGAATTTTTTGCGGACTTTGGCTTTCAAGTTCCGCATCGAGGCTAGGAATATCAAGTCCGCTTGTAGGTTGTGCGGTAACTTGTACCATAATGTGTTCTCTCCCAAAGAGGATCGGCTGAATTGCATTCTCTATTCTATCTGCCTTGGGGTCTATCTGCCTTGGCGGAGCGACGCCTACGACAATCCTGTGATAGCAATTCTGTGATAGTTCAGAAGGATAGGTAACACGTTTCGCGACAGTTTCATGGCTTGTTTTGACATGCCTGTTTTGAGCTGAGCTAGAAAAGGCGTTCAGAGTCCTATATTCCTATCCTATATTCCTATATTCCTATCCTATATTCCTATATTCCTATCCTATATATAGACGGTTAACGCGGACGGTTCGATCCTGTCTTACAATAGGTGTCTGTCTTATCCAAAGATCATCCTGCCGTGGTTCTCAGCCTCGACTCTCAGCATTTGGCGAGCATTCAAGCTCATGCCAACCGCACCTATCCCGAAGAGTGCTGTGGTTTGCTGTTGGGCACGAGTGACCCCACTGGGAAAACCGTCATGGAAGTTCGAGCGACGAACAACATTTGGAGAGAGGAAGCCCAGTCTGACCTGACGAAGAAGCGCCGTTATTTGATTCCACCCGAAGCAATGCTGGTGGCAATGAAATACGGACGGACTCTTGGTTTAGATATCATCGGTATTTATCACTCTCATCCTGATTGTCTGGCTGAACCCTCGGAGTACGATCGCGCCGCTGCTTGGCAGCACTATTCATATCTGATCGTCTCTGTACCCCAAGGCAAAGCAGGCGATGTCCGTAGCTGGAGCCTCAACGATCAACAGGTTTTTCACGAAGAGGACGTGTTGATTCTCCAAGACAGTCCCTAGCACTCTGTTCATCTCAGCAAACGCACCATGCTAAATCCCAATCTGGATGATATCCAGTTAACTCAAGACGATATTGCGCGCTATTCGCGCCATTTGATTTTGCCGGAAGTTGGCGTTGAGGGTCAAAAACGGCTCAAAGCTGCCAGTATCTTGTGTGTCGGAACCGGAGGACTCGGTTCTCCACTGTTGGTCTATCTAGCAGCAGCGGGGATCGGGCGGCTCGGAATTGTCGATTTTGATATTGTTGATAGCTCTAATCTGCAACGTCAAATCATTCATGGAACGTCTTGGGTCGGTAAACCTAAGATCGAGTCTGCTAAAAACCGAATTCTAGAAATCAATCCTCACTGTCAAGTCGATCTCTACGAAACGAGTTTTAGATCTGACAACGCTTTAGAGATTGCTGAACCCTACGATATTGTGATTGATGGAACGGATAACTTTCCCACTCGATATCTAGTCAATGATGCCTGTGTCATGCTGGGCAAACCCAACGTGTACGGTTCTATTTTCCGATTTGAAGGACAGGCAACGGTCTTCAACTACGAGGGCGGACCCAACTATCGCGATTTGTACCCAGAACCCCCGCCACCCGGACTGGTTCCTTCTTGTGCAGAAGGGGGCGTTTTGGGTGTGCTGTGCGGCATTATCGGCACGATTCAAGCGACCGAGGCGATTAAAATTATTTTGGGAGCTGGAAACACTCTCAGCGGGCGACTGTTGCTCTACAATGCGCTGGAGATGAAATTCCGAGAGCTAAAATTGCGTCCCAATCCAGAGCGTCCGGTGATCGAAAAGTTGATCGATTATGAGGAGTTCTGTGGCATTCCTCAAGCGAAAGCGGCTGAAGAACAGGAGCGTAAAAACGTGCAAGAAATGTCTGCAACTGAGTTGAAACAGCTAATTGATAGTGGCGCGATCGGCAGTGAATATGTGCTGCTCGATGTCCGCAATCCAAACGAAGTCGAGATTGCTAAAATTCCAGGTTCTGTCTTGGTTCCACTCCCTGATATTGAAAACGGATCAGGCGTTGAAAAAGTCAAAGAATTGCTCAACGGCCATAAGCTAATCGCTCACTGCAAAATGGGCGGGCGATCGGCGAAAGCGTTGGCGATTCTTAAAGAAGCCGGAATTGAAGGCACAAACGTAACGGGCGGCATTACGGCTTGGAGTCGCGATGTTGATCCTTCTGTACCCGAATACTAAACTTAGCCCAAATCCTAAAACTACTTTGTGATTCACGATTCGTAATTCAGAATTGAGGTAAGGTCTCAATTGTGAATTACGAATTTTTTTAGTTGGGGCAGGGTATGAATGCGTTTCGAGTCGGAGTCGCAGGTCCAGTTGGTTCAGGAAAAACCGCTTTAGTGGATGCGTTGTGCAAAGCGATGCGATCGCGCTATAGCATTGCGGTGGTGACAAACGATATTTACACCCAAGAAGACGCACAGTATCTCGTGCGATCGCAGGCATTAGAGCGCGATCGCATCATTGGCGTTGAGACAGGCGGCTGTCCCCACACCGCGATCCGAGAAGACGCTTCAATGAATTTAGCGGCGATCGATGACCTCGAAGGGCGGTTTCAAACCCTCAACTTAATTCTGGTTGAAAGCGGAGGGGATAACTTGGCCGCAACCTTTAGCCCAGAACTTGTAGATCTCAATATTTATGTGATCGATGTTGCAGGAGGCGACAAGATTCCGCGCAAAGGTGGGCCAGGAATCACAAAATCCGATTTGCTCGTGATTAATAAAATCGATCTCGCGCCCTATGTTGGGGCAGATTTGTCTGTGATGCAGCGTGACGCCCAAAAAATGCGAGGCAGCAAACCGTTTGTCTTTACAAACCTCAAAACTGGGGACGGGCTTAATACAATAATTCATTTCTTAGAAACCCACTCAGGACTGATTTTAGAACCAGAGAGCATCGGCTAAACAGTAGTTTGTAATTTTCAATACATTTTCCCGGCGAAGCGAAGCCCTAATATCTCAGAGTTATCACTGAGTCTGCTTTAGCTATTGATCAAAACACGTCTGAAGAGGACTAGAACGCGGGTCTAATTTGCCCAGTTGAAGCGATCATTCGCCCTACAAAGCAAGTGTTCTCTGCCTCGGATTGCTTGATTCGCAATCGAGCGCGGCGCACCCTCCCGAAAGAACCGCTCAGCCGTGATGACGAATAGATAGCTTGAAGAGTCGGATTGAGTTAAGCGCACTATTCCCGTGGAGAGCAACACTAGATATGACAAAATCGTTCGGTCGGCGTGAATTTATGATTCTAGGCTCCACTGCCGCTGGGAGCATTCTTCTCAAAGCCTGTGGGAGCGATCCTTCCACAACGGCTAGTCCTGGAGCGTCGCCTGCTGCTTCGACCGCTGCCTCCACATCAGCGTCGGGCAACACCGTTAAGGTGGGAATTTTACACTCGCTGAGCGGCACGATGGCGATTAGCGAAAAGAGCGTCGTTGATGCCGAGAACCTGGCGATCGAAGAAATCAACCAAGCGGGAGGCGTTCTCGGTAAGCAAATCGAAGCGATTATCGAAGATGGCAACTCCGACTGGCCCACCTTCGCTGAGAAGGCGAAAAAACTGATCGATCAAGACAAAGTGGCAACGGTGTTTGGTTGCTGGACATCGGCAAGCCGCAAAGCCGTCTTGCCTGTGTTTGAGTCAAAGAACAGCCTGCTATGGTATCCGGTGCAGTATGAAGGGCAAGAATGCTCGAAAAATGTCTTCTACACGGGTGCAGCGCCGAACCAACAGATCGAGCCTTCGGTCGATTGGCTGCTAGAGAACAAAGGCAAAGAATTCTTCCTAGTCGGCTCAGATTATGTCTTCCCTCGCACCGCCAACACCATTATCAAAGCGCAGTTAGCGGCAAAAGGTGGTAAGACGGTTGGCGAAGACTACGTTCCGCTCGGCAGCACAGAAGTCAAATCGGTGATTCAAAAGATCAAGCAGGCGTTGCCGAATGGCGGCGTGATCTACAACAGCTTGAACGGTGATAGCAACGTTGCGTTCTTTAAAGAACTGCAAGCATCTGGTTTAGGCCCTGATAAATATCCGTCGATGTCGGTCAGTATTGCCGAAGAAGAAGTCAAAGCGATCGGGGTGGATTATCTCCAAGGGCACTACGCCGCGTGGAACTATTTTCAAACGGTCAATTCGCCTGCTAGTACGAAGTTTGTGGAGGCATTCAAGGCGAAGTATGGCAGCGATCGCGTGGTTAACGATCCGATGGAAGCCGCTTACATCATGGTGTATCTGTGGAAGCAATCGGTTGAGAAGGCGGGAACGTATGAGGATCTAGAAAAGGTGAAAACCGCCGCTTACGGTCAGACCTTCGATGCGCCACAAGGCAAGATCACGATGAATTCAAACCATCACTTGTCTAAGTTCGTTCGCATTGGCGAAGTGGGTGAGGACTCGCTGTTTAAGATTGTCTACGAAACCAAGGAAGCGGTGAAGCCCGTGCCGTGGAATCAGTTTGTAACCGATACGAAAGGATTTGCGTGCGACTGGTCTGATCCAGCTAAAGGCGGTAAGTACAAGACGACGTAAGAAGAAGGGACGCCTTTCAGCGTCCCTTATCCATCTTTAGGAAAGCCTTATGCTATCAGGACTACTAGACGGAATTTTTAGCGGCATCAGCCTCGGATCAGTGCTGTTACTTGCCGCGTTGGGTCTTGCGATCGTATTCGGACTCATGGGTGTGATCAATATGGCACACGGTGAGTTGATGATGCTGGGCGCATATACCACCTACATGGTGCAGAATGCGCTGAAAGGAACACCTCTGTTTGGCATCTACATTTTTATTGCGCTGATCGCCGCGTTTATCGTAACGGCGATCTTTGGCTTGGTTTTAGAGCGAGGCGTCATTCGCTATCTCTATGGGCGACCGCTCGAAACGTTGCTGGCCACTTGGGGCGTCAGCTTGATTTTGCAGCAGCTTGTCCGCAGCGTCAGTTGGCAACTTGTGACGATCGTGGCTCTATTTTGCCTGCTGTTCTTTGGAGCGATGTGGATCGTCGCCCGTCGCACTGATTTTGAGCGGGCACGCGGTTGGTTTCTAGCGATCATGATTCCGCTATCGGCAGCCGCTGCGATCGCGACGGGTAACGTTCTCGGCACACTCTACAAACCTGCTTTTACAAAACTGTGGTTTGACGCCCGCAATGTGGACGTAACCGCGCCGAAATGGTTAAGAGGGGGATTTCCCATCGCGGGAACGCAGTTTTCCTACGCTCGCATTTTTATTATTGTGCTGACGATCGCGTGTGTCGTCGGAGTGTATTGGTTTTTAAACAACACGCCGTGGGGTTTACGAATTCGCGCTGTGACGCAGAATCGCACTATGAGTGCTTGTCTTGGCATTCCCACTAAGAAAGTCGATGCGCTGACGTTTGCCTTGGGGTCTGGATTGGCAGGACTGGCAGGCTGTGCGGTGAGTTTGCTCGGATCAGTTGGACCGAATACAGGACAGAACTATATCGTAGACACCTTCATGGTGGTGGTCGTGGGCGGTGTTGGGAAACTGGCAGGCAGCATTATTGCCGCTCTTGCGATCGGCACCGCCAACTATCTGATCGGCTCGAACACGCTGGTTGATCTGACTGCCCCGATTAAGCCGCTGTCAGACACATTTGCCTTCTTTTCAACCATTAGCATGGCGAAGGTATTGGTGTTCGCGTTGATTATTGCGTTTCTACAGTTTCGTCCTGGTGGGCTGTTCCCGCAAAAAGGACGAACAGTGGATGCTTAAACTGATAGTCGTAATTTAGAACGGTGCTAAGTTGAGTCGCGGTTTGCGCCACTCGCTACAGTTTGATGATCCTAGCTCACAGAAGCTTAGAGGCAGGCTCCCTTCAGTTGTTGGAGATAAATCAGTGGATGCACTCATACAATCTAAATCCAAAGCTCGACAGAGGCTTTTGATCGAAGCAGGCATCGTCGCCGCGATCGCACTGCTGCTGCTGTTCGTGATTCCACCGATTTTAGTTGGTTCGGGTCAAGGATTTCGCGTGAATCTGCTGGGGAGATACTTAGCCCTGGCGATCGCAGCACTAGGCATTGACCTGATTTGGGGATTCACCGGAATTCTGAGTTTAGGTCAAGGCGTTTTCTTTGCCCTCGGCGGCTATAGCTTGGCGATGTTTCTGCTGTTGCAGCTTCCCGATGGTCAATTGCCCGACTTCTTCTCGCCCTACGGCGTGACAGAGCTGCCATGGTTGTGGCAGCCGTTTTATTCGCTGCCGTTTACCCTATTTGCGATCGTCTTTATTCCGACGATCGTGGCCGCGACTCTCGGCTATCTCGTGTTCCGAAACCGAATCCGAGGCGTTTATTTCTCGATTTTGACTCAGGCCGCGCTGATCGTATTCTTCAACTTCTTTAATGGTCAGCAGAAATTGATCAACGGAACCAACGGTCTGAAAACGGACACCGCTACCATTTTTGGGCAGACCGTAAGTTCACCCCCAGTTCAAGCATTTCTCTATACACTGACTATTTTGCTGCTCGTGGGCGGCTACGCCCTCAGCCGCTGGCTCACAAGTGGACGTTCCGGACGGCTACTCGTGGCCGTGCGAGACGATGAAGCCCGAATGCGGTTTTCAGGCTACGATCCCACGATGTTTAAGGTGTTGGTGTTTGCCATTTCTGCCGGACTTGCCGGAATTGCGGGCGCACTCTACACCGTGCAGTCGGGCATTATTACCCCGCAAGCGATGAATATTGCCTTCTCGATCGAGATGGTGATTTGGGTGGCTGTCGGCGGACGCGCCACGATCGTTGGTGCCATTCTTGGCACACTGATTGTCAATTTTGCCAAAAGTATCTTGAGCGAAAGGTTTCCGCAATTTTGGTACTTTTTCCAAGGCGGACTGTTTCTGATCGTTGTGACGGTGTTACCCGGCGGCATCCTTGGCTGGCTGCGAGAGGATGGCGTCCGGCTCGTGCGATCGCAGATCAACAAGCGGCGTCCGCTCCAAACCTATCCCAGTTTAGAAGAAGACCCAGGCGTGCAGTATGAGCGAAAAAATCTTGCAAATCGAGAATCTGACGGTTGATTTCGATGGCTTTCGGGCACTCAACAACCTTAACTTCAGTTTAGACACAGGCGAGCTACGGGTGATTATCGGGCCCAATGGCGCGGGCAAAACAACCTTCCTAGATGTGATTACCGGCAAAACAAAGCCCACAACCGGACAGGTGACGTTTAAGGGAAAATCAACCAAGGGCAACGTCGAGTATCAAATCGCTCGGTTGGGTGTGGGGCGAAAGTTCCAAACGCCACGGATCTATTTGAATCTGACGCCACGAGAAAATTTAGAACTGTCTTGCAACCGTTACAAGAACGTCTGGAATGCTTTGTTTGGCAAGCCTTCTAGCGCAGAACGGCGAACGGTAGCAGGCTTGATTGAAACAATCGGCTTAGACGCAAAAGCCGACCTTAAAGCGGCACTGCTCTCTCATGGGGAAAAGCAGCGCTTAGAAATCGGCATGTTGGTCGCACAGTCACCGGATCTTTTATTAGTCGATGAGCCTGTTGCCGGACTGACCGATGAAGAAACCGAGAACGTCGGGAACCTATTGCTTGCCTTAGCCGAGAGCCATTCCATTATTGTGATTGAACACGATATGGAATTTGTGCGCCAGATTGCTCGGAAAGTTACGGTTCTGCATCAAGGAACAGTTCTGTGCGAAGGCTCGATGGATGAAGTCCAGAACGATCCGCGAGTCATTGAAGTGTATCTCGGTAAGCAAGAGGACGATCGCGCTGCGGCTTGATTGCCTAACCTCATAATTCTCTCTATTACAACGCTCTATTACAACACCATGAGTTACGCCAATGCAACGCTAGAGCCAACGAAACCCGATACAGACTTACCAATGCTGGAAGTCAAGGATCTCAACGTGTATTACGGAGAAAGCCACATTCTCCGCAACGTGAATATGACCGTTTTTCCGGGCAAAATGGTCTGTCTAATTGGTCGCAATGGAGTTGGCAAAACCACAATGTTAAAGACGCTCATGGGTATCCTCAAACCCCGGAGCGGCAACCTGAAGCTAGACGGACACTCGATTATTGCCAGAACAACCGACCAACGGGCAAGATTAGGCATCGGATATGTTCCGCAAGGCCGGGAAGTGATTCCTCGACTCACCATTAAAGAGAATTTGATTTTAGGACTAGAGGCGTTGCCAGAGCGCCCGAAAAAGCAGGAGATTCCCGAAGAAATATTCGAGCTTTTTCCGGTGCTGAAGACGATGTTGTCTCGTATGGGGGGCGATCTGAGTGGCGGACAGCAGCAGCAGCTTGCGATCGCCCGCGCCCTGATGGGTCGTCCTCGCTTGCTGGTTCTCGACGAACCGACTGAAGGCATTCAGCCTTCAATCGTTCTGGAAATCGAAGCTGCCGTCCGGCGGATTATTGAAACAACCGGTATTTCTGTGCTGCTTGTGGAGCAACATTTGCATTTTGTGCGGCAGGCAGACTGGTACTACGCCATGCAGAAAGGCAGTATGGTCGCATCGGGCCCGACGAGTCAATTGAGCAATGATGTCATTCAACAATTCCTAGCAGTGTAGAAAAGAGGGTAGGATCGCAAAAAATCTCAAGAGAAATGCTATGTCATGGATTGAGTTGAGCCTTGATGCAACGGCTGAGGCGGTTGACTGGGTTCGGACGCTGCTGGCTGAACATCATTACACGAATGATCTTCGCGTTGTAAATTACAACAGAGCAGGTCAGGCTACAACTGAAGCGAGCGAACTTTGGGCGTTCACGATTCGTTTTTATCTACCTGACAGAATGCAGGCGAAAGCACAGGTGGCAAAAATTAGTCAGTTGCTCTCTCCACTGCATCGAACCGGACAAACCACTGCTCTAGAAGTCGCGATCGTAGACGAAATAGCGCCTGACACCGAAGCTGCTTTAATTCACCGAGTCGGACGATTTGTAATCCTTAGCTCCAATGCGCCGTTTACCACAAAGGAAAACGATGTTCCACTCCGCCTGAAAACAAGTTTGAGCTTTGGCAGTGGGCTGCATCAAGCGACGGTACTAAGTTTGCGCTTGATCGAGCGACACGTTACTCCTTCGATGCAGGTGTTAGATCTAGGCTGCGGCTCTGGAATTTTGAGTGTCGCGATCGCAGGCCTCAACGCTCAGGTTCTTGCCCTCGATAACGATCCAACCGCTGTGGAAGCGACGCAAGATGCCGTCGATCGCAATGGCGTTCAAGACCGCGTTACCGTGATGCAAGGCAGTTTGGGTCGAGGCAGCCAGTTGGGTCATTGGATGGGCGGAACCCTTGATACCGTCACCACCCTTGAACCGACTGCTCGCTTTGATCTGATCGTTGCCAATATCTTTGCGCGGGTACACATTGATTTGGCAGAAGATTACGGGCGATCGCTCCGCCAAACCAATGCTCACTCTGGGCTTCTGATTACCTCTGGATTCACTGCCGATTACGAAACTGAAGTGACTACAGCATTAGATAAAGCCGGATTTAAAGCAATTGATCACGAGCGATCTGGTGAATGGGTCGCAATTAGCTTTGCTAAGCTGTGAAGATCGCACTTGAGCCGCGATTCTTCGGAGCTTGACAAAGCCAATCGCAAGCCGTTTCCAATTAAGCAATAGGCCCATTGGAAAAGCGATGTTGGGCAAAGTCGCTCTGCTACCCTTCTTCCCCCGCATGGTAAGAACTTCTGACTAACGGGCCTGATCGCACATGAGAAAATCCCATTTCGCGGGCGATCGCGCCTAGGTTCTCAAACTCATCAGGATGCCAGTATTTCTGAACGGGAAGATGGGCCAATGAGGGACGCATATATTGACCGAGGGTGACGCGATCGCACTCCACTGCCCGCAGATCGCTCAACGTTTCGATCACTTCTGCTTCGGTCTCCCCGTGTCCCAACATCACACCTGACTTAGTAGGAATGGTCGGATCAAGTTCTTTTACCAATTGCAGAACTCGGAGCGTGCGATCGTACTTCGCTCCTCGTCGCACCGGAGCCTGCAACCGCTTCACCGTTTCAATATTATGGTTATAGCAAGCGGGTTTCGCCGCTACAACTGTCGCAATTCGCTGCTGCTGCAAGTCTTCCGGCGGTGTTCCATCGTCTCGCCCGCCCCAAAAATCTGGCGTCAACACCTCAATTTGCGTCTCTGGATTCACCTGACGGATCTTCATCATGGTTTGAGCAAACCAACCTGCTCCTTGATCGGGCAAGTCATCCCGCGCCACAGAGGTTAGCACAACGTAGCGTAATCCCAGCGATCGCACTGACTCAGCAACCTTACGAGGTTCATCAGGATCAAGCGCCATCGGAGCGTGACCCTTATCAACCTGGCAAAACCCACACGACCGCGTACAGGTGGGCCCCATGAGTAAGAAACTAGCAGTTCCTTGGGCGTAACATTCACCTCGATTCGGGCAACGTCCTTCTTCGCAGATCGTATGAATGTTGCGCTGTTTGATAATTCTCTGAACGGTTGAAATCTCACTTGCTTTGCCAATGGGCCGCCTTAACCAATCGGGCATCGCGACGATTTCAGGTGGGCGGCGTGAGAAAGATTCCGAAGAAAGGGTGGAATTCGTTTCAGGTGACATAGAGATGGGAATACTAGGACTCAGTTCAGTAAATTTGCTGGCAAGTGCGGTATTTAGGCTTGTGGGCTAAACCAGAGCTAAATCGGGAACTCATCACTCTAAGAGTAATGCAGAACCCTTCGTTCAATTCCAAAGTTAGGAGCTACACTAAGTCGTGTTTGGCACATCTTAATACCGAATTTACCATTGTCGAGAGAGTAAGAAGGGCATCTGTCAAGCTCCTTCTGGACATCTTATTTCTACTTGTAAGAGTTCTAGGCTCAGGATGTCCGCTTTATTTGGCTCACCAAGTGCCCGCATCAGATCCCGACACTATTCCCTGACGATATTAAAGTTGTTCTCTCAGTACCGTTAAACAGGAGTCCAGTTGTGGCAGGTCACAAGATTTTAGTTATCGACGACAGCGCCGTGATTCGCACGATGGTGCGAGACATGCTGCCAAAAGGAAATTTTGAAGTCCTAGAAGCCAAAGATGGCGTTGAGGGCATTAACAAAATTCGGCAGGAGCGCCCGACTATTATTATGTTAGATTTCTTGCTACCCCGCATGAGCGGTTGGGAAGTCTTTCAGCAAATTCAGGGTCAAGCCGATTTACAGACCATTCCTCTCGTGCTGATGTCCGGCCGAAAGGAAGAAGTGGCTGAAAAATTCCGAGAACCGTTCGACTATTTTGAATTTGTCCAAAAGCCGTTTGACCAAAAAGGGCTAATTGAAGCCATCAAAGCGGCAATGACAAAAGCAAAACGCCGCCCTGCTGCCGCTCCAACCGTTCCACCAACAGAAGGTGCGGGAGCCGCAGAAATCCAAGCGCTCAACATCAAGATCGCTAAGATGCAGGTGGAAATGGATGCAATGAAGAAACAAATGGCTCAAATCTTGGCGTTCATCAAGCAAAAGATGAAGTAGTCCAACGATCGCTATTGGTCATACAACCTCTTCTAGAAATAGGAAGGACGTTCCGAGGAGCGTCCTTTTTTTACTCCAATTCGCGCCGGCCTTCTAACGCACGTGCCAATGTCACTTCGTCGGCATATTCTAAATCGCCTCCCATCGGCAACCCGAAGGCAATCTGAGTCACGCGAGTGAAGGGTTTTAGAAGCCCACCAACATACATAGATGTCGTATCACCTTCTGTGGTAGGGCTAATGGCTAAGATGACCTCTTCCACCTTTTGCTGACTGACTCGACGAACCAGGGCTTTGATATTGAGCTGGTCAGGACCAATGCCATTGATCGGAGAGAGGACGCCGCCCAAAACATGGTACTTGCCGCGATATTCCCGTGTTTTCTCTAATGCAATCAGATCTCTCGAATCCGCCACAACGCAGATCGTTTTACTCTCCCGATTAGGGGCACGACAAATTTCACAAACAGGCTCTGCGGAGAGATGACCGCAGACCGAACAGTAACCCACTTGCAGTTTGGCTTCAACCAAAGCCATTGCCAGAGCTTTGACTTCTTCTTCGGGGCGCTTCAAGATGTGCAGAGCTAAGCGCTGGGCCGATTTTGGACCAATGCCAGGTAAATGTTGAAGATGCTCAATTAATCGAGCGAGGGGGCGTGTGTAAACCGTTGTCGTTCCTCCAAATCTCTATCTCGATCGTAGCGTAGCCGTTCGCACTTCGCAGAGTTTAGTAGATTGATTCGTTAGCCTGGAGGCCATGCCATTGGACGTCCTCCCAGTATATGTAAATGAAGGTGATCGACGGTCTGTCCGCCGTCGTTTCCTGTGTTGATGACCAAGCGATATCCGTTTGTCAGCCCAACTTGCTGAGCAACCCGTTTTGCGGTCAGTAACAAATGCCCCATCAACGCATGATCCTGGGATTCCGCATCAGAAAGTTTCGCGATCGCTTGCTTGGGAATTACCAAAATATGCACCGGAGCCTGCGGATTCACATCCCGAAAGGCAAGCGCCAAGTTATCTTCGTAAACAATGTCGGCAGGAATTTCTTTACGAATAATTTTGCCGAAAATGGTGTCGTTGGGGTCGCTCATAACACTTTAGATCAGGTGGTGAGAAATTTAGACGAATGGTCGTGGGGACTAGGGATTAGAATTCAACTGCTGGATTATTGTAACAGCCGCACCTTGCGTTAGATTCGCAGACGATACCCCCTGCCGCGAACTGTTTCGATCAACTGGTTGCCTAGTTTTTTACGCAGATAGCCGACGTAGACATCGACAATGTTAGACCCTGGATCATAGGCATAACCTCACACATGATCTAGAAGTTGTTGCCGACTCAACACCTGTCCGGGATGCCGAAAGAAAGTTTCTGCTAAGGTAAATTCGCGGGCAGGCAATTCGAGGCTACGATCGCCGACTCTGACTTTACGGGTTCGCAAATCCAGTACGACATTGCCTGCTTTTAGCACCATCTCTTCTCTGACATACACAGAAGATGCTGCGTTCCTTAAACGCGCTCGGATGCGTGCCAACAGTTCTTCAAACCGGAATGGCTTTGTTACATAGTCATCTGCACCCAGTTCAAATCCTGTCACTTTGTCGGTAATATCATCGCGAGCCGTCAGAATGATAACTGGCAATGATTCACCCTGTCCGCGCAACTCTTCCAATACTTCTAAGCCATCTTTGCCTGGAAGCCCCAAATCAAGAATGAGTAGGTCAAACTCACTTTGCCGAATGAGAAGTAAGGCTTCCTCTGCGTCAGTTGCGATCGTCGTGGTAAATCCGCATGCCCGTAGTCCTTCTTCGACAAACGCCGCAATGCGAGGTTCATCTTCAGCGATGAGAATCCGATGCATGAGGCATAGTCTCCGAGGATGGCTCCAAAGGTAAAACGAGGGTGAAGGTTGCTCCAGTTCCAGGACGGCTACACAGGGTCACACGCCCGTGGTGAGCTTCTGCGATCGCTTGCACAATTGGCAATCCTAAACCCGCTCCTTCTGAACGGCGACGGCTATGGGCAGCGCGGGCAAACCGTTCAAAAATTCGCTGCTGATCGGCGGGGTCAATGCCTTCCCCTGTATCTCGAACCCAAAATTCAATGTGGTGTTTAGTAACGGCTGAGCCCAAGGAGATGCGATCGCCCTCGCGAGTGTGCTGAGTGGCGTTTTGGGCAAGATTCATCACTGCTTGCGTAATGCGCTGGCGATCGCCAACCATTTGACCTTTTCCAACGGCGTCAAGTTGCCAGTCTCGATCGGCGAGTGCCCTCGCTTTTGCAAGCAACTCTTCGGTCAAAACACCAACGTTCACGGTCTCCAACTGCAAGAAATCAGGTCGCTCTGCCTTCGTCAATAGCACCAAATCTTCAACAAAGCGGCTCAAGCGATCGAGTTCATCTAACACCAGCGCTTGAGTTTCTTTCTGTTCGATCGGATCGTCTCCGATCAATTCTAAATGTCCTCGAATAATGGTGATGGGTATGCGAAGTTCGTGTCCGGCGTCATTGATAAAGTCCCGCTGACTCGCAAACGCGGCTTGGAGTCGATCCATCATGTCATTAAACGTTGTTGCTAACTCTGCAAGGTCATCGGTTCCTTGGACGGAGATTCGTTCAGTGAGGTCAGACTCGCTGATAGAACGAGCAGTTGCGGTTAAAACATGCAGGGGTGCTAAGACTCGACCTGCCGCAAGCCACGCTAGCACAAATGAGAGCGTTAGCACTACTACCATCACTTCAATAACGACTGTAATCACATCATGAAGTTCTCTGCGTTCCCTCGTTGTGGTGCGAACAACTGCAACCACGCCCACTACTTTTCGATCGACGATGACAGGTTCGACCCGATACAGAATGGCTCCCATGGGCGTGGACAATTCACCCCGTTCAGTCTGGGTAGCTTGTGCCCAGCGCCGAATGAGAACAGAGTCCGCTTGAAGGATGCTTGGCAAGACTTTGGGGTTAGATTTATACAATTGGCCGTTAAGCAGGGTCAGGAGAAATTCACTTTCATCGGGAATGTTTCTAGATAGAAAAACGTTGAAAAGCGCCGCTGAATCTTGACCAAAGGGTTTGCTTGTATCAGGATTACGCCCTTTGCGCAACCGGTAGAATTCTTCAACTTCTTGGTTAATGGATTGCTCAATGCGCTCCTGAACCCGAACAAACAAGATTTGGCGAATTGCTGGAATGGAAACCAGCATGAAGAAGACCATTAACACGACATACCAAACCAAGATGCGTGTTCGTGCTTCGCCAAGAGGTTTCCGCCAGTTCCCTAACTTCATTCGCGTGTATAAAGAGAAAGCTTATCGCTTTGGCAAGCATTCATGAGAGATTTCTCACGAAAAGCTTATCTTTTTTTCATGCAAATTCATTAAATTTAAGAAGAATTAAGAAATCTAAATACTTAGGAGGTGTGGAGCACGATATCTCAACAACGTTCTGAGGATTATCCTCTCCTTCTACTATTAAGGTTCATGGCGATGACGGCTTTTAAGTTTACCTGAAGTTTTTATCAGACGGCATTTTAGATTTCTGTGGGCTAGCCCCCTCAACCTTTGAGTAGCTGAAAGTGAGTAGCTGAAAGCACTTAATTCATTGGAATCATCTGAGTAGTCAAAGTGGAGCGTTGCCAGTCAAAGCGGTTCTGGCTGGAACTGCGATCGCGGTTCGATGGATGTAAATCTTGCAACATTTTCACTGGAGAAAAACATGGGAACGTTACTAAACATCATCGGTGGCAAAGTAGACAGGCGATCGTTGATCAAAGATTTTTTGGCGTCCTTCGTAGTCTTTCTGGTCGCGCTGCCCCTATGTATGGGAATTGCGATCGCGTCCGGTGTTCCTCCTGCCCTCGGCTTAGTAACCGGAATGGTAGGGGGTATGCTGGTCGGAGCAATTTCAGGATCTCCCTTTCAAGTCAGCGGTCCAGCAGCTGGATTAGCAGTCGTGGTGGCAGAACTTGTGCGAGATTACGGCATTGAGATGGTCGGTCCGGTGCTGATGTTAGCGGGTTTGATTCAACTCCTAGCAGGTCGGTTTAAGCTAGGTCAACTGTTTCGCGCCATGTCTCCTGCGGTGATCTACGGCATGTTGTCGGGAATCGGTGTGTTGATTCTCGTGTCTCAGTTCCACGTCATGATTGACGACAAACCGCGGGCTCATGGTCTTGAAAATTTGATTTCCATCCCGAATGCGATCTACAAAGCATTCTTTCCAATCAGTGGCAGCAACCATCACCTTGCAGCGTCGATCGGTGTGTTTACCATTGTGACGCTGGTGCTGTGGGAGAGGTTTAAGCCGACACGGTTACGGCTATTGCCTGGAGCGCTGATCGCAGTGGTTTTGGCAACGACGATCGCAACCGTACTGCAATTGCCCATTCAATACGTAGATGTACCTGCTAATCTGCTGGAGACGCTTCGACTTCCAACACCGGGCAATTTCATGACTTTGATTCAAGCGCCGCTACTTCTAGAAGCGATGGTGATTGCTTTTATTGCCAGTGCCGAGAGTTTGCTCTCAGCTGCTGCGGTCGATCGATTGCATCAGGGACCAAAAACTGACTTTGATAAAGAGTTGAGTGCGCAGGGAATTGGCAACTTAATTTGTGGAGCACTGGGAGCACTGCCAATGACGGGTGTGATTGTGCGTAGCTCAGTCAATGTAGAGGCAGGGGCGAAAACTCGACTTTCAGCAATGCTGCACGGTGTCTGGCTATTACTATTGGTCGTAGCCGCACCTACTTTACTCAGAATGGTTCCTACCTCTAGCCTTGCTGCCGTTCTGGTTTTCACTGGCTACAAACTGATTGAGATAGAACACATCCGTCACCTCAAACGATACGGGCGAATTCCGCTGATCATTTTCTCTGCGACCTTCATCGGCATCGTCGTAACAGAACTGCTGACCGGAATTCTTATTGGAATTGTATTAACGGCAATCTTTGTCATTTCTAAAGTGTCTCGTTTGAACGTTCGTATCGAGCATGACGAGCACGACCAACGGATTGATATTCACCTAGAAGGCGCTGCTACGTTCGTTCGTTTGCCTGAGTTGGCCTCTGCTCTAGAAAAGATTCCTCCCCAAACACGATTACATATCCATCTCGAAAAGCTGGTCTATGTTGATCACTCGTGTTTCGACTTGCTTTCTATGTGGGCATGTCAGCAGGAGGAACGAGGCAGCACCATCGTCGTGGAGTGGGAAGGCTTAACTGACCGGTATCGCAGACCGTTTGCTTCTCGATCGACAAACGCAGTTGCGTAGAACGTAGTTTCACACCGTCTTCTGCTTTAGTTTCAT
Source organism: Myxacorys sp. (assembly GCF_059501405.1). Classification (NCBI taxonomy): domain Bacteria; kingdom Bacillati; phylum Cyanobacteriota; class Cyanophyceae; order Leptolyngbyales; family Leptolyngbyaceae; genus Myxacorys; species Myxacorys sp. Next base: position 113,132 of record NZ_JCACCM010000087.1, on the reverse strand, counting down.
TTTATCCATGCATGGCAAATAGCATTGCCAAGGGTGAGTTTAACCATAACAACGCTTTCCGTTCCCTTTAATTTTGCATATGACTTTTACTATGCGCTAGAGCTGGCGGATTCACATCCCGAAAGGCAGTTAATATCCCATGCTCCAAACAGTGTTGCATTAAATCGTTACTCAACTTTTTACGCAGACAATAAAACTAATATAAATGCACTCTAAACATTCATCTTGTTGGTGCATTCAGAATGCAGGGCATTCTACCGACAAGAATGATTAGGAAAAAACATGCTAGCAAGAGTTTGGAGTGCGGCGCTAGTTGGAATCGACGCAGTGAAAGTTGGCGTTGAGGTAGACGTTGCCAATGGACTCCCCGCGATCGTTGTGGTCGGACTTCCCGATGCCGCCGTTCAAGAATCGAAAGAACGAGTCAAAACCGCCATCAAGAACGCAGGCTATCTGTTTCCGATGAAGCGGATCGTCATTAACCTGACGCCTGCTGATCTAAGGAAAGAAGGCCCAAGTTTTGATTTGCCAATTAGCGTTGGCGCTCTAGCCGCTTCAGAACAAGTGAGCGCAGACCTGTTGGAAGAGTATTTATTTTTGGGCGAAGTTTCGTTAGATGGCAGCCTTCGTCCGGTGGCAGGAGTCCTCGCGATCGCGGCTGCCGCCAAACGGCTCGGCATTTCAAGCTTAGTCGTGCCTGCCGATAATGTTCGAGAAGCTGCTGTGGTGCAGGGCATTAAGGTTTACGGCTTCAAACATTTATCGGAAGTCGGACAGTTTTTGAGTGATCCATCCTCAGTGCTGCCAGCTCAAGTTGATGGCGAGGCTGAGTTAACGCAAGCGCAAATTACTGCCCCAGATCTGCGAGATGTTAAAGGTCAAGCTCACGCACGCCGAGCGTTAGAAATTGCGGCAGCTGGGGGCCACAATTTAGTCTTTGTTGGACCTCCGGGAAGTGGAAAGACGATGTTAGCCCGGAGACTTCCCAGCATTCTGCCGCCCATGGCATTTGCAGAAGCATTGGAGGTGACCCAGATTCACTCGGTCGCGGGCTTGCTAAAGAATAAAGGCTCATTAGTCGCCACTCGTCCCTTTCGCAGCCCACATCACTCAGCATCTGGGCCGTCTCTGGTGGGTGGAGGTAGCTTTCCGAGACCCGGAGAGATTTCGCTCGCCCATCGGGGCATTTTATTTCTTGATGAATTAACTGAATTTAAACGGGATGTGCTGGAATTTCTACGTCAGCCTTTAGAAGACGGCACGGTGACGATTTCTCGAACGCGACAATCCGTGTCATTTCCGGCGCAATTTACTCTGATTGCCAGCACGAACCCTTGTCCTTGCGGATACTATGGTGATACCGTCCAGCCGTGTACCTGTTCACCGAGACACAGAGAGCAATATTGGGCGCGGCTATCGGGTCCATTGATGGATCGCATTGATCTGCAAGTCGGTGTGAATCGACTGAAGCCAGAAGAAATTACGCAGCAGACCACTGGGGAAGATTCTGCGACGGTGCGATCGCGAGTACAGGCAGCCCGCGATCGCGCCTGCGATCGCTTCCAGAACACATCGCTTCGCTGCAATGCCGAGATGCAGAGCGCTCACTTGAAAAAATGGTGCAGCTTAGACACTGCAACTCGCACCTTACTAGAGAATGCGATTCGCAAATTGGGGCTGTCCGTGAGAGCGAGCGATCGCATTCTCAAAGTGGCACGGACGATCGCGGATTTAGCGGGCGAGGAGAAGTTGCAAACGTCACACGTTGCTGAAGCAATTCAATATCGTACGATCGACAGAATGCAGTGAGATCAGACTCACCACATTGCCAAAACGATTCACTCCCAGACGAGCGATCGCATAACTTAATTTCTGGGAAGCATACGGTATAACTTCAGGCTCTGAGTAAAATGCTCGGAGTTTTTTATGTCAAAGAACTATCGTCGTGTTCGTAAATCAACGGTTGTCAAAAATTCGATCGGGCAACACTTTAAGCTCGGCGGCTACCGCCCTGAAAAGCAAGATTCCAACGACAAAAAATATAGTGCGAGTCGCGATCGTCGAGAACCTCTACCCTCCAAGATTGATCTGCGCTCCTACCTAACCCCTGTAGAGAATCAAGGTGATACCAATAGCTGCACCGCTAACGCGATGGCAGGCGCTTATGAATATCTCGCTAATCGGCTATTGAATCGATCGGACGATGTGAGCCGTCTATTTATTTACTACAACGCTCGTGAATTAGATGGCGATGTCGCCATTGATGAAGGCACTTATTTAAAAAGCTGCATCAAGGTTCTGCGGAAGCATGGGGCTTGCTCTGAAGCAACTTGGGCATTTAATCCAGCACAGATCTTAGAACAGCCTCCCACTGAAGCCTACGAAGAGGCAGCAAACTTTGTCATTGAAGATGCGTATCGAGTTAAGGTCGATCTTTACGAGATGCAAAGCTGCCTCGCTGACGGCTACCCGTTTGCCTTCGGATTGCAGCTATTTTCGTCGTTTCAGGCAGCAGGGTCTAACGGACTCGTTCCCATGCCCGACCCAGACAACGAGAAGCACGATGGCGGTCATGCCATGCTGTGTGTCGGTTATTCAGACCCCGATCAAGTCTTTATCGTTCGCAACTCGTGGGGCGAGGAATGGGGCGAGCAGGGATACTGCTATATTCCCTATGACTACATGACGAAGCCTCATCTCAATGGAGATTGCTGGGTAATTCGGCAGGTCAGTGATTTTGATTTAAGCCAAGACATCCAAGGCAATTCTTCCTCCTTGTTTGATGGCGCGACGGCTGCGATCGCGTCCGCCTTCCAATCGCCAGGCGCGATTCGTAATTCCGCGATCGTCGATCTCTTTAATAATTTCTACACCGTTGAATACGAAGAAGAACTCGTCTATGTCGAGAAAGGACTCTTGTCCGTCGATGCGTGCGAAGACTTGGAATCTCTCTACTACCAAGAGTATGACGAGGATGAAGAATCATTAGAAGACGAAGAAACCGAAGATAGCTACGAAGAAGACGAGATTGAACCTGAAGATAGCTACGAGGAAGAGGAAGAGTACGAAGAAACTGAAGACGAAATCGAAGACAGCTACGAGGAAGACGAAGAAACTGAAGACAGTTACGAAGAAGAGGACAGCGAGGACGAAACTGAAGAGGACGAAACTGAAGACAGTTACGAGGAAGACGAAGACGAAACCAAAGAAACTGAAGACAGTTACGAAGAGGACGAAGACGAAACCGAAGACGAAAAAGAGTACGAAGAAACTGAAGACAATTACGAGGAAGACGAAGAAGAGGACAGCTACGAAGAAGACGAAGAAGCTGCGGACAGTTACGAAGAGAGCGAAGACGAAGACAGCGATTGAGCCGTCAACCACTTTGTTAAAAGTATAGGATGCCTGCACCCTTAGCGCAGGCATTGTTTTCAATATCCACCTCAACGACCAAGTCGAACGGCGACGAAAGAACGACAACGCTAGACGAAGAGCCTGCTAGCCGTCCCTTCCAAAATAACTGCTATTGCCGCCGCGATCGTTGCAGTAATAACTTTAGGCTTCATCGCCCTTGACTTACCTCTACAATTACTTGAATCGTACTTGATCTTGCACACAAACACATGGCTTTGAAACCACTGCCATGCCCCAGAATACAGCGAGATAACTTCATCATTAGCGAGCTAAATTAGGCGCTACAATGTGACCGTTGTATTCTGCGGCGAGCCTTGATAGAGCGTTATACCCTGCCCGAAATGGGCAACCTCTGGACTGAAGCCTACAAGTTTAAAACTTGGCTAGAGGTTGAAATTGCTGTCTGCGAAGCCCAAGGTGAGCTTGGCTACATCCCCGCCGAAGCTGTCGCAGAAATCAAAGAAAAAGCGAACTTTGACCCCCAAAGAATTCTAGAAATCGAGGCAGAAGTTCGCCACGACGTAATCGCCTTTCTCACCAACGTCAATGAATATGTGGGCGATGCAGGACGCTACATTCACCTCGGAATGACCAGTTCTGATGTGCTAGATACGGCACTGGCATTGCAGATGGTAGCAAGTCTCGATGTGATCATGAGTCACGTTGAAGCGTTGATTCAAGCGATTCGTTATCAAGCGCAGCAGCATCGCAGCACCGTGATGATCGGGCGATCGCATGGAATTCATGCCGAGCCCATGACATTTGGGTTTAAATTAGCAGGCTGGTTAGCCGAAATGCTGCGTCACCGCGATCGCTTATGCCAGCTCAGAAAAACGATCGCAGTCGGACAGATTTCAGGTGCAGTGGGAACTTACGCCAATATTGATCCCCGGATTGAAACCTTGACCTGTCAAGCTTTGGGATTAGAGCCTGATCCAGCATCGACGCAGGTGATTTCTCGGGATCGCCATGCTGACTTCATGAATTGTCTGGCACTCCTAGCTGCCTCAATCGAACGATTTGCGGTTGAAATTCGTAACCTCCAACGCACAGATGTATTGGAAGTCGAAGAATTTTTCTCAAAAGGTCAGAAAGGCTCCTCTGCCATGCCCCATAAGCGCAACCCGATCCGCTCAGAGCGGCTAACAGGGATGGCGCGGCTGATTCGAGGCTATGCCGTAGCTGCTCTAGAGAACGTCGCCCTGTGGCACGAACGCGATATTTCTCATAGTTCTGTTGAGCGTGTCGCGTTGCCCGATGCCTGCATTCTGATGCACTTCATGCTTGTCGAGGCGACCAAACTCATCAAAAACTTGCTGGTCTACCCCGACAACATGGCGCGAAATATGAATGTTTATGGCGGCGTTGTGTTTAGCCAACAGGTACTTCTAGCGCTAGTGAAACAAGGATTCAATCGAGAAGAAGCCTATATGATCGTGCAGTCCTGCGCTCACCAAGCTTGGAATACAGCCGACGGAGATTTTCGCCAGCTAATCAGCACCGATCCACGGGTGACGGCAGTTCTTTCTCCAGCAGAAATTAATGACTGCTTCGATCCTCTGCATCATCTGAAAAACCTCGATCAGGTTTATCAGCGCTTGGGCATTTAGGAAGCTAGAAAGAATAACCTGAACCAATTTCTGCTGAAATCGCTTTGTCTTGCTGCTTGCATCAGAAAAACGTTCAACTTATTTCTTCTAGGCTCCTTGGGAAGCGTTTTCCTCAACTGTAACCTTCAGGAGGAAAACTTTCACTCCAATTCCGACGCGATCGCGAAGCTCTGAAGGCTGTATAGGTGGTCATAAGCTAGACTCGCTTGCCTTGAGATAGTGCTGTAAGAGGGTTGCCTTCTTGACAATCGGTGCAAGTTCTTGCCTCCAATAGCGAATATCCGGGTATTCAACTGCCACTTTCAAAACATCACTCCATCGGCTCTCATCGAGTGCCTGTTTGGCGATCGCGTACTTCGACTTGGCTTGATTCCACTTCTGCGGCATTGTTCTTAGCGCCACTTGAGCCTGATCGTAAGCCGCACTCTCAATCGAAACCGATTTGGCAAGCGCGATCGCACCTTCTAAATTTCCAGCTTGATAGTGATCCGTTGCTGTTTTTAGCAGCCGCTTTCCTTGATCTATAGACTGTAGCGAATCTGATTCTTGTGTTGAAGGACTGGTAGTAGCCACTCGATTGGATGCTCCGCAATCGGTTTTAGTTAAGTTTTTGTAGACCCAACCAGACGTTGGCGCGCTGATTTGATACCATCCATCTTTTTCAAGCAGAATCGTCAACTCTGTACCGTTCGCGATTCCACCAATGATGTTACCTTTCTGCTCAATGGGTGCAGAACGGACATTAAGTGGCGGTTGTGGATCAAAAACAATGGTTTTGCAAGCGTGTCCTTTTAAAGGTTGCCAAACATTAGAGGTTAGGGAGACAGAGGTAGAAGTATCTTGACGCGGATGTGTCAGTGCATAAGCGGTTCCTGCAACAGTCACAACCGCTGTGATGCACACACCGATTGCCAAGGGCGATCTCGATCGCTTTTCACTAACCCTCATGGTGATGCCTCCAAAAAATCTACTAACAAAAAATAAAAACTGAAAAATAAGGACTATGCTGGACGTGCTTTCTATTGGATAGCTTGCCCTATCTATAGGTGAAAAGTATTCAGAAGTTCCCGATGATCTTCTAGTCACGCCCTTGGTCAACTCAACGTAATCCCTCCCTTGACAATCTCGGCAAATAAATTTTAGGTGCAGTGATGCGGGTCGGGGATGGCTCCAATTCTTCTTCTGGGTCAGCCAGCGTTCAAACCGCGTCAACATGCTGGTAAACTTTGGAATGGTCATGTATCAGTAGATGTGATGGAAATTGGTCAGAAAGTGCGCGTGCGTCGGTTGCGCGATCGTGTTCCCCCGGCAGTGGTGAAAAAGCTTGGACAAGTCGGCGTCGTGCGCGATTTTAAAGTGGTAGACGGAAAGGGTCTTGGACTGTTGATTCAGTTCGATGACCAATTTGCGACGTGGTTTTTTGAAGATGAGCTAGAGCAATATAATTAGGCGATCTTCACGTCCAGGCAATCGATACCATAGAGGTGTGAAGGTAGGGGATATGGAGCATGAAAGAGAATTCTGAACCTCCAGACCCCATACTCTACGCCCTATATTTCTCTTAAAGACTGGACATGGCTTTTATTCTGACGTTTCTCGGCAAAGGTGGGACTGGACGAACAACGCTGGCGATCGCCGCCGCTAAAAAGTTCGCAAGTCAAGGCAAGCGGGTCTTGCTGATTGGGCAAGATTCAAGTCCTGCGTTTGGGTTGGCGCTCGGCGCGACCATAGGGGCTGAAGTTCAAGAAATGGCTCCAAATTTGCAGGTCGTTCAGCTTCAGACGGCGCTTTTGTTGGAGCGGAGTTGGGAAGAGGTTAAAAAGCTCGAAGCGCAATATCTCCGCACACCGTTCTTCAAAGAAGTGTACGGGCAAGAGTTGGGCATCTTTCCGGGTATGGATAGTGCGCTGGCCCTCAATGCGCTGCGCGAATATGACGGGAGTGGACAATACGATGTGATTGTCTATGATGGTACAGGCGATCAGACGACATTGCGGATGCTGGGCATGCCAGAAATTATTAGCTGGTACATTCGGCGGTTCCGGCAAGTATTTACGGAGTCTGACTTAGGAAAAACCTTGTCACCATTTATCCAGCCCGTGGCGAGCGCTGTATTGACCAACGCGAGTTTTGCGGGGGATAACTTCGCGCAGCCAACGGGTCAGGTGAATAACCTGCTAGAGCAGGGCAAAGAAGCGGTTAACGATCCGAAGCGGATGGCGGCGTACTTGGTGACGACCGACGACCCAAGCGCGATCGCAATGGCACGATATCTATGGGGCAGCGCTCAGCAGGTGGGGCTAACCGTCGGCGGCGTGCTGCTGAATCGGTCAAACCAGCTCAGTGACGCTGAGGCGTTTCAACCGCTTCCGGTTTCAGCGATTCCAGAACAACCCGTGAATGATTGGCAGCCGTTGATTGAAGCGTTGCCAGACTTCGACCAAGCCACGCAGGCTCCTCGCCCCATGGCAGTAAATGTGGCAGAACGCAAGGTCAGCCTGTTTTTACCAGGATTTGATAAAAAGCAAGTCAAACTGACGCAGTCGGGTCCGGAAATTACGATTGAAGCGGGCGATCAACGCCGTAATGTGTCTCTTCCACCCGCCTTGAGAGGACAACCTGTAAAAGGTGCGAAGTTTCAAGATGGCTACTTAATTATCTCCTTCTAACGTTTTAGATGCTGTTATGACAGATTCCACAACTCCAGACCTGCCAACAGATTCCAATGCCTCTACACCGATGCCCGTGAGTGCCACTCCTGCGGAGCTGCGCGACGCGAACCGTGCTAGAACCCGGCAAATGCTGGGCATGAAAGGCGCTGATGTGAAAGGAGCGTCCATCTGGAAAATTCGCCTCCAATTGATGAAGCCGATTACCTGGATTCCTCTCATGTGGGGAATTATTTGTGGTGCAGCGTCGTCAGGGCAATATACCTGGTCGCTAGAAGATGTCTTGAAGGCCGCAACCTGTATGCTGCTGGCAGGCCCTCTGATGACGGGCTACACCCAGATCATGAATGACTACTACGATCGCGAGATCGATGCGATCAATGAGCCGTATCGACCGATTCCGTCGGGAGCAATCTCCCTGCCTCAAGTGGTGACTCAGATTTGGGCACTACTGCTCGGCGGAATTGGAATTGCCTACGTGTTGGATCGCTGGGCAGGACATTCTTTCCCGACGATTACGGCTCTCGCGATCGGAGGTTCTTTGCTCTCCTACATCTATTCCGCTCCGCCGTTAAAACTAAAGCAGAACGGCTGGCTGGGCTGCTATGCCTTAGGGGCAAGCTATATCGCGATTCCGTGGTGGACAGGACATGCGCTGTTTGGTGACCTAAATCCAACGATCATCGTGCTGACCCTGTTCTACAGCTTGTCAGGCTTGGGAATCGCTATTGTCAATGACTTTAAGAGCGTTGAAGGCGATCGTCAATTGGGACTGAAATCTCTGCCAGTTATCTTTGGGATTTCTACTGCCGCTTGGATTTGTGTCCTGATGATCGATGTGTTTCAAGGCGGCATTGCTGCTTACTTAATTAGCATTCATCAAAATTTATACGCAACGATTTTGATGTTGATGATTATTCCTCAAATTACTTTTCAGGATATGTACTTCTTGCGTAACCCCGTGGAAAACGATGTGAAGTATCAAGCCAGCGCTCAGCCGTTCTTGGTGTTAGGCATGCTAGTGACAGCCTTAGCCCTCGGTCATGCAGGCGTCTAAAGGGGTTTAGCTCCTTATTTTCTAAGCAATGGGGTAATTAGGGAGGCAATCTCGATTACCTCTTTGTTTTGGCTCATCCTTCCGAAATTCGTTTCAAACGTCGTCGATCTTCTTAAATCTCGTGTAAACTAAGCTCAGTAATTTTACGAGTGGGACGACCGTTTCTCAGTTGCAGTCTATGCGCCGCCCCGAAGTTATCGCACTTTGGTGGTACGGTTGACTCATTTGACACTTTCCGTCACTGTAAGTCACAGGCAGGTAACTCCACTGAGAATTGAAGTGATAGCTTTTGTGTGATGAGGCACGAATGTGGCAAAGTATAGCTCGAACCGCCGAGGGCTTCCAACTCGTCTTAATCGTTCCCGGCTGGGGCAAGATGCGATGACTGACGGAAGTAAGAAGCAACATCGTTTGGGAACGCAACATCGCTCTCGTATCGGTCAGGGCATCGCTCGGTTGCTCGAACACCCCCGTATGGCAGGAGTTCGGGGTGCCTTAGATACTGCTACGGCGCGGCTAGAACGATTCGAGCGCCGTCTGCCACCCCCGCTCAAAAATCCAAGAGTCCGTCAGCGTCTGCTGTGGGTTGGTGTCGTCGTGGGCGGGATTGGAGCGGTAAAGCTAATCTCGTGGCAAATCGATCGCAGCCTCCCTGATCCGTCAGAGATTCAAACGTTTGCTCGGCGCGGCACGCTCACAATGCGAGCTTCCGACGGCACAATTTTGCATCAGTTAGGCCCAGCGACGCGCGAGAAACTGACGATTGATCAGATGCCGAAACGCTTGGTAGATGCGTTTATTGCGTCAGAAGATCGGCGATTTTATGAACACAAGGGCATTGACTATCAGGGTATTGTTCGCGCGATCGCACGCAACATCACATCGGGCGGCGTGGTCGAAGGCGGCAGCACACTGACACAACAGTTGTCTCGAATTGTCTATCTCAACAACGATCGCAGTATAATCCGCAAAATTCGAGAAGCCCTAATCGCGCAGAAATTAGAGCGATCAGTGGATAAACGGCAACTGCTAGAAAAATATCTCAATCTGATTTACCTTGGCTCTAATGCTTATGGGGTGGGCGATGCAGCTTGGATCTACTTTAGTAAATCGACAAGCCAGCTAACGCTCTCAGAAATGGCAACGATCGCAGGACTGCCCCCGGCACCGAGCGTTTATTCACCCCTAGAGAACCCGGAGAAGGCGAAGCAACGACGCAATAACGTCCTCGACAAAATGGTTGAGGCGGGCTACATTTCCACCACTGAAGCTCAAACGGCAAAAGCAGAAGAACTGAAGGTAAAGCCGAGTGAGCCAAAGAAAATTCAAAGCGACGCGCCTTACTTTACCTACTATGTGCAGCAGCAGTTGCCGAACTATGTATCCAAAGAGGCGATCGCGGCGGGGGGACTGACGATTGAGACGACGCTAAACGCTAAATGGCAGAAGGCAGCGGAAAAAGCGATCAAAGATACGATTGAAATTGATGGATCAGCTGCTAGTTTTAAGCAAGCCTCGCTCGTCGCGATCGATCCAAGAAATGGAGAAATTCGCTCGATGGTCGGCGGCTACGACTTCTACAAAGAAAGTCAATTCAATCGAGCAACTCAAGCGCAGCGGCAGCCGGGTTCGACGTTCAAACCGTTTGTGTATACTGCTGCGATCGCGGCGGGATTCTCCCCCTATCAGTCTTACCTTGATGAGCGGTTTAAAGTTGATGGCTACCAGCCGAAAAACTACAGCAATAAGTATTCTGGCTGGATGACGATCAAATCGGCGCTCACGAAGTCCGTGAACGTGATTGCTGTTAAAACCCTAATCGATATCGGATTTGCGCCAGTGATTAAAATGGCGCAGAGCATGGGCATTCATTCTAAGCTAGAACCTACCTATGCGATGGCGCTGGGCGCGTACGAAGTGAATCTGTTGGAGTTAACCAACGCTTACGGGACGTTAGCTGCGCAGGGCAATGCTGTCGATCCGCATGGAATTCGTCGAATTGTCGATCGCAAGGGCAAGGTTTTGTATCAGTCTGACTACAAGCAAAAGCGGGTGCTAGATCCGGGAACCGCATCGATCATGACATGGATGATGCGGGGAGTCGTCACTGACGGAACCGGACGATCGGCGCAGCTTGATCGCCCTGTCGCGGGCAAAACGGGAACCTCTGAAAAGGCACGAGATCTCTGGTTTATTGGCTTTATTCCTCAAGTCGTTGCTGGGGTGTGGCTTGGAAACGATGATAACTCGCCGACGTGGGGTGCAAGTTCTACGGCAGCCTTTACTTGGCACGAGTTTATGAAAGAGGTCGTGAACGGAATGCCGGTTCAAAAGTTTCCTGAAATTCCAGAGAATTTGGACACCCGAAAGGGTAGCATCAAAGCCCAACCTGTGAAGCCAAGTAGCTCTCAATCGTTAGGTACAGCTCCTGATCCAGCTGAGTCTCGCAGCGAGAGCAGCTACGAAGAAGCGCCCGCAGAACCGAGTTATGAAGAGCCGAGTTACTCTGCGCCGAGCTATGCCGAGCCTGAACCAGAGCGAGCCTATGAGCCGGAGCCAGAACCCGAAGCGCCTGCCCTCCCTCAAGCAGAAGCACCGCCCCCTGAATCTGAGCAAGCTCCTGATCCAGCCCCTGCTGGAGGATCTGATCCCCTACCACCTTCAGGAAACTAGTAGGCAGTTGGCTGGTCTTCAGAGATCATCCCCCTAGGGGCGTGGAAGACAGAGCCCAGAGAAGAGGAATCTCTACTTTTAGAATGAGGTCGGTTTACCCTTTTCTATTCTTGTATTCCTCTTATTGGCAGATTTTTTGGCTCAATTTCTACCCGCGAATTCGGACTCTTGAAGGATGACTTAGGATACTCGCGCTAATATACTAGCGATAATGAAAATTTCAAAGGAGCGTTTTTATGATGAATATTCTATTACAAGCAGCAACGGAAACGGCAACCAAGCCAGGCATGCAGTTTCCAACATCGTTTACACTGGTGTACGTGCTTGGATTCATTGCAGCTGTTACATTCGGCTCGATCACTTGGTATAACTCAAAGCGTCCAGTGGGTTGGGAAGACAAAGACCGTCCCGACATTGTTCCGGAAGTTAAAAAAGAAGAAACGCCCGGTTTATAAAACTTTCTAAAGCTGAGAATTTATTGACTCTGAGTATGGTTTTATTCAGAGTCATTGTTTGTTTGTAATGTGGTTAGCCAATTTGCGAGGCTCCGCGTTGATACAGCTTTCTGATGACCGATAGCAGTTTGGCGTGCAGTGAGTCTGAGGCGTTGCCCTCAGCGGTCACTAGCTGCAAGCGAGTTAACAGCTTTGCTTCTTCGTCTGCGATCGCGCCATCGCTGTAAACTAGTCCACTAATAGCTTCAATCAAATTTTGGCAGGCGTCCGAGGTTGGGTGATCGCCCAAATACTCTTGTACCCACTGATAGCATTCATTCGGTTTCACCGATCGCAACTCATGCAGCAAAGGTTGTATCTCTTGATCGTCAGCGACTCCCTTTTCTTTGGCAACTTGATATAAATATTGCCGCTCCTCAGGCTGAATTTTGCCATCAAGCCAGGCTGCGCCAATCAGAATTTTAACGAGAGTTTTAACGTCGTTTGTCATACATCTTGGCGCTTTAGTCGCACCATAAAGAACCCATCCATTCTATGTTGATGAGGCAAAACTTTGATCCATCCCGCTTCGGTCACGAACGGAGCCGTGGGTGATGCTGCTTCAGGACGATCAATCCTCCAGTTTTGATGTAAATTGAGAAACTTCTGAATCACAGACTCATTTTCTAACGGATGCAGCGTACAGGTTGAGTAAACGATTACACCTTGAGGCGCAGTCCAAGAAGCGGCAGCAGCCAAGAGCTCTTGTTGAAGCTGCGAGAGGTCTTGAACGCTGTCTGGAGTTTGTCGCCAGCGAGCATCTGCATGACGGTTTAAAGTGCCTAAGCCTGAGCAAGGAGAATCGATCAAGACTCGTTCACACTTACCTGTAAAGTGCGGTAAGTTGCGGCTATCGCCGACTTGGACTTGAATCGACTGCAAACCGAGACGATCAACGTTTTGTTGCAGCTTTTTGAGCCGAGATGGCGTGCGATCGCAGGCCCAAACGGTTCCGCGATCGCCCATCAGCTCCGCCAGATGCATTGTTTTTCCTCCTGGAGCCGCACAGGCATCGACAATTGTTTCTCCGGGCTGCGGATCAACCAAGTATGCGACTAATTGGGCGCTACTGTCTTGCACAATCCACCATCCCTCTTGGTAACCCGGAAGATTTTGAATCGCGCCCGCGCTGGGTGGAAGTCGCAGCGCTTGAGGCAAGTGAGGGATCCGGCTGACCTCCACTCCAGCGGAGGTCATCGCAGCTTGGACTTGATCTACACTGGCTCGGAGGGTATTGACCCGTAAATCAATTTGCGGCGGTTGATTCATCCAGGCGCATAGACGATCTGTTTCTTCTGCCCCAAACTGATCGACCCAAACTTGCACTATCCAATCAGGTAAACTGTGCAACGTTCCGAGCCGTTCGACTGGATCGGTTGGCAGCCGCAGCGGATCGCCCGTCTCGCTAGACCGGAGATATTGCCGCAAAACTCCGTTTACAAATCCGGTCAGTCCGGCAAAGCCATTTTGTTTCGCGAGATCAACGGTTGTATTAACCGCCGCAGAGGGTGGAATTTGGCTTAGATACCGCAGTTGGTAGAGTCCTAGATGCAAGATGAGACGGAGATCGGGCGGCTGTTGAGACGCTTTCTTTTTCGCAAATTGATCAATTAACGCATCAAGTGTGCGCTGGCGACGAGTCGTGCCGTACACAAGCTCAGTTAGGAAGCGACGATCGAGAGTTGTGAAATTACTGTGATGCAGCGCTTGATCAACGGCGATGTCGGCAAATGCGCCCTTGTGAATCGATCGCAGCGCCATCAGCGCCAATTGGCGAGGAGTTTGAGTCAAATTCTAAATGTAAGCTAAGATGCCTTATTTAGAATAGCAATCCAAAAGCAGGAATGTCGCTTCAGAGCACTCGGTTGATCGTGATCAAGTTACTCGATTAAACATTGCAATAGCTCATTCCTGGTAGTTGTTTAATCAGTCCTAGCAATTCTAATTGTAATAACGCGCTCGATACTGATGGTGTTTCCAGTTTTGTTTGCTCAACGATTGCATCAAATGGTGCAGAACTGTGATGTTGAGTAATGGAGAGAATGGCTTGTAGAACTTGAGAGAGTTCGTGACTTAGATCAAGCAGCGATAACTGCATTTCTGAAGAGTTGGATTGATCAAGTTTTGGCAATGTTCCTAGCATTTCTAACAGTTCTGTTTCTCCTAAAATCATTTGCGCTCCTTTGCTCAGCAGGGCAAGACAGCCCTCAGATTTAGAATTATCCAAACTCCCGGGAAGCGCATATATGTCTCGTCCGTAGTCATTGGCTAAATGAGCCGTGATCAGAGCGCCCGATTTCTTAGGCGCTTCGATGACCAAAACGGCACGGGATAATCCTGCAACAATCCGATTGCGGCGAGGAAAATGGGTGCGATCGGGCTGAGTTCCTGCCGGATATTCGCTGATTGCCAACCCAGTTTCTAAAATCTGATTGTATAACTGGCGATTTTTCCACGGATACACCAGATCGACTCCGGTTCCCAACACGGCAATCGTCGTCCCCCCGGCATCGAGACAACTGCGGTGCGCTTCGCCATCAATGCCGTCGGCTAGACCTGACAAGATCACAAAACCGCTTTTCGCTAAGGTCGAACTCAGCTTCCGCGTCCAGCGTTTGCCGTACTCAGACGGGTGGCGTGTGCCTACTAGCGCGATCGCAGCTACAGCGTCTAGATCTTGAAGCAGGGTGATCTGCCCTCGGTAGTACAGCACAGGGGGCGGATCGGGAATCTCAAATAATAACTGAGGATAATGCGGGTCACTAGGAGTAACAAAGTGAGGATTTTGGCGCTCGTGGGTTTCGAGTAAGTCTAAGGGATGGAGAGTCGTGCGTTCTGCTGCAATGGCGATCGCGCTGTGATGACCAATTCCTTCCACCTCTGCCAATTCACCAGCAGGGGCATTCCAAGCGACAGATAGTTGCCCAAAGTGTAAATATAATCGCTTCAGTAAAACTGGGCCAATTCCTGGAATTTGTGACCAAGCCAACCAAAAACCGCGTTCCATTCGCTCCTCACCCCATGCTGTCACTGCTTTAAGTATTCCCATGGCAGCAACAAAACCAGGTGATGGCGTTGGTTTGTTCGGCTCCACTCAGTCAAAAGCGATCGCACCCCGACATAGATGAGATCGCTTCATTAATTCAAGTTTTAAGCTCCAACTTCTGAACCGGATTGTACGGCTTCTTTCTCTTTTGCCAATCGACGTTTGCGGGCATAAAGCTGAATGAATGCTGCCATCGCAATTACCATCGCGAAAATTCCCCAAGCGGTGACGCTAGTCGGCAGATTGTTCTTAAAGATCGCTAACATCACTACAATCACAAAGAACACCGTTGGAAACTCGTTAAACCAACGGAACTGCTGCCCAGTCAGCTTGCATCGATTTTCGGCAAACTGCTTCATGATCCGGGCGCAAACATGGTGATACGCCACCAACAGCGCGACAAGGGCAAGTTTAATCTGAAGCCACGGCTGCTTTAGCACATCTGGCTCGGTTGAGATTAGCCCAACTGCCATCGCGATCGTCAGAATCATCGCGGGCGTCATGATGATGCTGTAGAGGCGTTTCTCCATGATCTGATATTGGTTTTGCAGAATGGTGCGAGCGGGTTCGGGCTGCTCGCGGGCTTCGGCATGGTAGACGAATAGCCGAGGCAGATAGAACATTCCGGCAAACCAGCACACAAATCCAACAATGTGAAACGCCTTAAACCATAGATAAGCCATAGAAAAATGCGGTTGTAGGGTGAGGTGAGATTAAACGATCGCGCGGAGCGATTAGCGTCAAAGAATTGCTCTACACTCTATTCTCGAACAAAGCAACGCAAAGTCGGCTGTAGTTTGTAATTTGTAGCTTTGTAATTTGTAGCGAAAGGCGGTTAGGCGCAATTGTTAAATAGGGTGTTGAGATAGGTACGAGCGGCTTGACTATTGCGATCGCAACCACTGTGCATGAGAAAGAAGGACAGCGCGGCTATCAACACTTGGTCTTGATCCCGATCAGGATGATGTTCGAGATAGTCAGCTAAGGTTTCGTGAAGTGATTCGGGCAGTTCGGTAAGAATGCTAACCGTTGAAGAGGACATAGATGGATGCTTCTGCCAGAAATAACGATTGAACAAATAACGATCTAAACAGCCTGTGGAAAACCTCAAAATAGCGCGTTACTATTCAGCCGATTAAGAAACGCTGAACAGTTTGACCTTAATTCGCTGAGAGTTAACATATGTACTGGTTTCAGAGCATCGAGTCGATTTTTCGGAGTGTGAACCGCGTGATTCGTATTCTGGTTTAACGGAGAATTTATTAATGTGTAAAAGATTTTACTTTTTGCTTCAGATTACGGGCACTACAACGAGAAAACAGGGCTTAACCCCTGTTTCCGTCACAAAACTTTAAACTCTTCGCAATAAAAATGACTCGGTGTGAAAGTTTTCCACAGGCAAGATGAGTTTCAAGGCTTATGCTTGATGGCCTGTGGAAAACTTATCTTTTCTGTGGAAAAGCGCTCAGCAGATCAAGCTTAAACGGCGAGATCTGGCTTAAAGTTATTGGTCGCTAAAAATAACTAGCATAAAAACAAGCTACGAAGGGGTTGAATAATCTATTCCTGTGAATTAGCGCGTTAAGGTACTCCGCCGCGTGTCATAGAGTTCGATTAAATGTCGATCGCGTGCTGGGAGATGTAGCTCAGTGGATGAAATCTATGAGCACAGGTTTTATATCCTATCCTGAAATGGCAAAATTATTCGGCGGCTGAATCGTTTGATTTACGCAGTAGAAGCTGAATGCCTAGACCGAATAGCCCTACTGACGCTAAACTCGTCACGCCCGTTGCTAATGCCGTGATTCCCACGACTAAGGTACGAACCGCAACGGTGATGTTGACCACCGTGATGTTGCTGGACTGAATCGGTTTTGAGGCGAATGAAAGGGCGATCGCATGCATCAGGTTATAAGCGCCAAACGCGATCGCAGCGGCAATGAGTGACCCAATCAAACATCGCAGCGGACTGGGCATTGTGGAATCGGAAACTGTGGAATTGGAAGGAGTGTCAGCCATAAAATCAAAAAATTTAAGATCAAAAAATTTAGTTGTTGCTTAAACGCACACCAGATTGACAAAATTTTGTCACCCAGAAATCGAGATTTGAATCAGGGGTCGCGCGGCTCATTTGCGCCTTAACTTGCTCTGCTTGAGCCATCGACTCAACTAGGGCAAACACCGTTGAGCCTGACCCCGACATCATCGTACCGAGAATGTCCAACCTTTGAAACTCGTCGCGCAACTGTTGAACTTTGGGATACGACGGCAGTACGACTCGCTCTAGATCGTTGTGGAGAAGATTCGCCATTTGCTTGACATCGTGATGGGCGATCGCGCTCAAGATCCCTCCGGCTTTCTGCTTGGCAGCGTCCCAAGCAGCGGGGGTAGTGGGATAGGTGTGCCCAAAGGTTTGTCGATAGGTTTTGTAGGCCCAAGGGGTCGAAACCGGAAGATCACGATACTTCGCTAACACGACATATAAATTGCTCAGATCGGGCAAGGGGTCAAGTTTTTCTCCGCGCCCTGTTGCCAATGCGGTTCCGCCACTAATACAAAACGGAATATCAGACCCCAGCATTGCGGCTAGATCGTGCAGTTCGCCTTGGGTCAGTCCCAGATGCCACATCATGTTGATGCCCACGAGAACGGCAGCCGCATTAGTCGAGCCGCCCGCCAATCCTGCCCCCATTGGGATTCGCTTGTGAAGATCAATCTCAATGCCGCCAAACCTAGCGTACTCGTCAGAGAACTCGCGAATCATCAGATCGGCGGCGCGGTAGGCCAGGTTTGTTTCATCGGTCGGAACATCAGGGTTATCGCAGTGCAAGCGGATGCCGTCGATGGCGCGCGATCGCACCGTGACCAGATCGGCTAAATCAATACTTTGCAGCACCATCACGAGTTCATGAAACCCATCGGGGCGATCGCCCAAGATTTGCAAATAAAGATTGATCTTTGCGGGTGCAATTAGAGAGTAAGAGCGCATGAGACAGGGTTGAGTGTCTGGTTCACTCATCATAGGTCAAGAGGGATGAAGGATGATTAACTCTTTGTCGTTGATGATCAAACATTCGTTGATGAATATTTAACCTGGGTCAGCCCACCTTAGACATTCGTCGTCGAACCTCAGACCTGGATCAGTCCACCTCAAACCTGCGTTTATCCACCTCAAACATTCGTCGTTGATGATCAAACATTCGTTGATGAATGTTTAACCTGGGCCAGCCCACCTCGGACATTCATCGCTAATGATCAAACATTCGCCAGTCCACCTCAGACATTGCGTTTGCTCAATACAGGTAAGGGATACGGTTCTTCCGCCAACGGAATGAATTGCTGCTTGGTGGACGATTGAGATTGGCATCAAGATAAACCTCGGTCGGCAGCCGCGCAACACCCGTGTTGGGTTGTTGCAAAAATTGCGTCTAAGGCTGTGCCTCAGTTGGAGAGATCCGTCGGTTTTCCGCTGGTCGTCTGTGTCTCAGTCGGAACGGCAACGCGCAATGCTTGAGGAAACGCGGGCTGAATTCGGGCTAGCCACTGCCGCGCAGATTTGATCAAGGCTGTTGCCCTAACCGTCGAAGTGGGAGTATCAGACAAAACGGGTCGCACGACAGGTCGTTGAATGGTTGTGCCGATGATCGTACCTTCCGGAAGGTCGAAAACCAGTGAATTATCTTGCGGCATCGTTTGGGAAGCGCTAAGACTTGTAGCGCGCGATCGCGGAGCGAGCTTCCCCTGTCGCGGCGGAGCGGCAATGCCAGAGCGACGGGCAAGATCTTTTCGCAGAATCTCTAGATTTTCGCCAGCAAAATACAATCCGCAATACACCTGCCCTTGAGCTAGATCGACCGCATCCGTTCCAGCCACTTCCCCGTTCGGCGACAAACAAAATACGCTCGGGTTCGGATAGTTTGATTTGAGAAAGCGATCGACTGCCCAAGTCTGCAAAAACAACTGGCCTTGAAGCGATCGCAGGCGATTTGGCTCGGCACTTGTCAAAGACTGTTCAACTCGGCTCAACAACAGCAACTGGTCTTGAGTCAGCTGCTGCGCTTCTAGCCAATACGCTCGTGATGGATCGTCAGACGGACTAGAACGAACGCTTGCTTGGAGCGCAGTGGGTTGAGCCAAGCTGAAGCAAATCGTTAGCGCTCCTAAAAAGCGCCGTATATTACGCATATTAAAGGTTCCTTTCACACCGCTCTATTTTCCCATTGTCAAGGGGAATTGGGATGAAATTTGAGTAAGGATTTCTCCCAGTTGCATCAATAAATGTGTCATTCGTACTGAATCCGATCAGCTTTGTCAGAGACTAATCACAAGCCATTGATGAATAAGCGCATATGAGTCAAGGTCAAGTGCAGGTGTGTCCGGTTTGCAGTGTAAAAATTCTCAAACTGGTTGGAGAAGATCGAGTGATCTTTTCGACTGGCGCATTTGGAACGCGAGAAATGTTGCGATCGCGGGTGTGTCGCCACGTTCAGAAAGCAGGCTGTATCAATAAAGACGCCTCAAGCGGCACGAAGCTCTAATCGATTCGTCCGCTAAACTGCCTCATTTCAAGCATCAGAACGTAAGATATGGTTGCCTACGTTCCAACTTGCTAACCGATATGTCTGACCTGCACGCTAAGTTTACGCACCTCAAACAAGCTCTCGATCAGATTGTGGTGGGTCAAAGCTCGCTCGTTCAACAGTTAATTGTCGCGCTGCTAGCCGGAGGCCACGTCATTTTGGAAGGCGTTCCGGGCACGGGCAAAACGTTGCTGGTCAAAGTGATGGCGCGGTTAGTCGAGGCCGATTTCCGGCGAGTTCAGCTAACGCCTGATATCCTGCCCTCAGACATTTTGGGAACGAGCATTTTTGATCTCAACACACGCGATTTCACCCTAAAAAAGGGTCCTGTTTTTACACAGATTCTTCTAGCAGATGAAATTAATCGAACGCCACCGAAAACACAATCGGCATTGCTAGAGGCAATGGAAGAGCAACAGGTGACGTTAGACGGTGAGAGTTTGCCGTTATCAGATTTATTCTGGGTAATCGCAACGCAAAACTCGTTGGAGTTTGAAGGCACATATCCCTTACCCGAAGCCCAACTCGATCGCTTTCTGTTCAAACTAGTGGTGGCGTATCCTGACTTAGCCGCAGAAAAGCGAATGCTCCTGAATTCTCAGGCGGGCTTTGGGGCAAAGCGACTCGACCTAGCGAAACTGAAACCGTTAGCCACCGTTGAACAGATTCTGCACGCTCGAAAAGCGGTCAGCGCGATCGCAGTCCAAGAGTCAGTTTTAGATTACTTGCTTGCCGTGGTTCAGAAAACCCGTCAACATTCTGATCTCGCGTTGGGTGCATCGCCGCGATCGGCGGTGGCATGGCTCAACGTCAGCAAAGCGCAAGCGTGGCTTTCCGGTCGAGAGTTTGTCACACCCGATGACATCAAAGCCGTTGCTTCTCCCTTGTTGCGCCATCGCCTGATCCTCCGCCCCGAAGCACAGCTTGACGGCATCGCCATCGAGTCTGTCATCAGCGCTGTCTTAAATCAAGTTCCTGTCCCTCGCTAATCATCCCTCATGATTCCGTCTCGCCGCACCTATGGACTGTTGCTGTTCGGGCTTGCGATCGCAACCGCTCTTGCCTTTCTGTTTCCCTCGCACCTGGCGCTCACTGTCATATTTGTGCTGATGTTTGATGCGATCGTCCTCGCGATCGCGGCGCTGGATAGCAGGCGGGTTCGGTCAAAGCGCGTCAGAGTCAACCGTCAAGAACTATCCCGCCTCTCGATCGGACGGGATAATGTCGTGAGTCTAACGGTCGAGTCTAGCAAGCCAGCCATCATCAGGCTCCACGATCACTATCCGCTGAAATTCGGCGTCTCATCCATGCCGTTGGCAGCCGCGATTGACACGAATAGCACACAAGAGCTGAGCTACACGGTGCATCCGACTCATCGCGGCGAATATGAGTGGGGAGCCATTCAAGTGAGGCAACTCAGCCCGTGGAAACTCGCGTGGCACGATTGGAGAATTCCTCAACCGCAAAAGGTCGCGGTGTATCCCGATCTGATTGGACTGCGATCGCTCTCGATTCGTCTCACGTTGCAATCGTCGGGCGCAATGAAACGAGCCAAACGCATCGGCATCGGCACAGAATTTGCCGAACTGAGAGAATACGGGATTGGAGACGATCCACGTTTTATTGATTGGAAAGCGACGGCTCGAAAAGGAGTGCCGCTGGTCAGAGTGTTAGAGCCAGAACAAGAACAAACGCTGATCATTTTGCTCGATCGGGGTCGGTTGATGACGGCTCAAGTCAACGGGTTAGCTCGATTTGATTGGGGATTGAATGCCACGTTATCGCTTGCATTGGCGGGATTGAATCGCGGCGATCGCGTCGGAGTTGCCGTGTTCGATCGTCAAATTCACACATGGATTCCACCTGAGCGAGGGCAGAATCATCTCAATCGTCTGATCGAACGCCTGACACCGATTCAACCAGAGATTCTTGAACCCGATTATTTAGGAGCTGTCACAACGGTTGTCAATCAGCAAACTCGCCGGGCGTTAGTCGTTGTGATTACCGATATTGTTGATAAAACGGCTTCGGCTGAGTTATTGGCCGCGTTGGGACGGTTGGCCCCACGTTATCTGCCGTTCTGTGTGACGTTGCGCGATCTTGCTGTCGATCAGCAGGCACACACGCCGACTGAAGATGTTCCATCCACGTATGAACGAGCGGTGGCGTTGGATCTGTTGGCTCAGCGTCAGGTGGCGTTTGCAGAACTGAAGCAGCGAGGAGTGTTGGTACTAGATGCACCCGCTAATCAAATTACCGAAGAACTTGTCGATCGCTATTTGCAACTAAAAGCAAAAAATCAGCTTTAACTCTGTAGGAATGACAAACAATCAAACGCTGTTTCAACTTAAACCGTATCTCAGGGCTGGCGATATTGTGACGCTAGGAGCGCGGTTTTATCAAGCTAACTTTAAGCAATATTTATGGTTAACATTCAGCGCCCATCTCTTGTTACTCATTCCGATCTACGGAGGGCGAGGTTCTGTGAAATTTCTGCACTCTTGTCAGGCTTAACATTTGCAAATCTCGCTGCTATGCCTGCTGGAGAAATTCAGGCAGTCTATGGACAAGCAAAGCGAAAAAAGTGGCGGCTTTTGAGCGCTAACATTCTGACAAGTTTGATGACTGTTCTGGGGATCGTGCTGCTTAGTCTTGCTCTCTTTATAGCCACGATCGCACTTACTTTTGTGGCTATTACCGTGTTCTCTTTTTTTCTTGGTAGTTCACCTACTCAAGAAAAGACGATCGCGACCTGATGGGCTACGTCCTTGGAGTCCTAATTTTGGTTTTACCTCCCGTCCTTAGCGTTTGACTACAGTGTCGATTGTTTGTGACCGAAATTTCGCTGCTGTTGGGTCATAGATTGAGCGCGATCGCGGCTCTCAAACGTAGCCGAACTCTCACAAAGCGATTTACATCTCAAATTGGAGGAGTAATGACGACTGCGGTTTGCTTAACGATTCCGATCGCTCTTTTAGTGCAGTTTATAGGACTTGTTGCCGCAGGTATTTTTGTTCAACTCATCTGGAATGATCAGCAAATCTATAATCAGCTTGGCGGTGTTGTGTTGATCGTATTGTCATTCATGTTGAGTGTAGTTACTATGCCATTTTGGCAATCTATCAAAGCGGTGACCTATTTCGAAGTGTTGAGGCGGCAAGAAGGATTTGGACTGCGATTGCGCGAACAGGATTGAAAAGCAAAAAATCAGCTTTGATCGGTTCCTTTGGAGTTGCGCTCTGCGCTCATGGAATCAGACACAAGTCAAAGAATACGATTGGCTGTGAATACGTTTGGCTGCACGTGGGATGAGCTTCTAGAAATTGAGGGAGATAATTCCTTAAATTGATATGGCTTGACATAGGACTGATACAAATCAGCGCAATATCTTCAAACATCGTCTCGTTCGTAGCAAACATCGTTTCGTTTG
>NZ_JCACCM010000087.1:0-90059 GCF_059501405.1 Myxacorys sp. | reverse complement strand
TGGCAAACATCGTTTCGTTTGTGGCAAACATCGTTTCGTTTGTGGCAAACATCGTTTCGTTTGTGGCAAACATCGTCTCGTTCGTAGAAAACATCGTTTCGTTCGTGACGAAAAGGTGCTCGTTCGCGACGAAAAGGTACTCATGTGAAATTGAACACTGGATGCGACAGATGGGCATTTATCCGATAGCCCACAGATGTTTCACCGAAACGTAGGTCACTTCGGTTAAATCGGATAGAACGGATTTGGGATGTGCTTGTAGAACATAAGACAGCCATCATGACGGGGTTTCAGCTTTAGTAACAGCAGCAACGCCTTTTGAAATTAGAGGTAGTGTAGGGACAATTATTTGGAGCAAGGTTGCAGTGAAATTTGGCTTATTCAATAATTCAAAATTTAAAGCTTGTTCTTCAATCTTTTTCAATTTTCCTATCACCGCCTGCATTCTTGGCATGTTATCGGGCTGTAGCTTAGCCTCCAATCCAACTCCAGTGCTCAAACCCTCAACGCAACTCGCTCCTTTAGAGGCAAAAGTTAGCCAACTCGATATTGCGAACGTCGTAGGTGGATATTGGGTGACGGAGAAAGGTCAGCTTATTTCGCCAATACAGGGTCGAATCTACGGATACGACTGGTATGCAATCAAGTTAAATCAAGGCGGAAAGGTCACCCTTACTTGGGATGATGGGTTGAACTGTACAAAAACAGAAGGACAGATTAAAGACAACAAACTTAAATTAAAAGCAGGCGATGTTGAAACAGAGCTAGTTGTTCACGATAGGCATCGCGCTACAATCGCGTTTTGTGAGGGTAAAACAACCTACGTCAAGCAACTCGTAAAACAGCGTGAAGATGCAAAGGTGATTTGTCAGTAATTTAAAGATAGCTGAGGTCAGCAAGGTTACTTAAGGCGTTTTAGCTTGTCCTACGTTAGCGAAGCTGACAAATCATTTACTGACTCAACCACGCGATCGCTGATCAAATCCATAACTTCTGAACACGTTAGTGTTTGTATAATGGAGCAGTCATCCCTAGGCGTCGTTGCAAATGGTTCAGCTAACTTGCAGTGTGAAAGCGTTTTGGGATTCAGAGGTAAAGGTTTGGGTTGCGACCAGTGAGGATGTGCCGGGGTTAGCAACAGAAGCCCCAACGATCGAAGCCCTAACGGAGAAACTGCGGGTGATTATCCCAGAACTCATCCTGCTGAATCGTCTTCTACCGGAGCAACTCCCAAGTTCAGTTAACTTTCAGTTGATTAGCCTTTGGGAAGAGCAGATTGAGGTCGCTTCCTAAATGCCCGCATCGCTGACTCCTGAATTGAAGAAGCTGCTTTTAGAAGCGGGGTGCTACTTCGAGCGACAGGGCAAAGGAGATCATGAAATTTGGTATAGCCCAATCACCGCTCGTCGATTCGTAGTAGATGGAGCAATTCGATCTCGACACACGGCAAATGCTGTGCTGAAGCAAGCAGGGTTACTTAAGGCGTTTTAGCTTGTCCTAGGTTAGCAAAGCTGACTACTAATTTTTCAGAGGCAGAGCGATGCAATACAGATGCTTACTACTGACTCAACCAAGCGATCGCTTGTCGAATCCACACTTCTGCATCATCCGATTTTGACAAGGTAGAACTCTGTCCCACCGCTTGCAACGCTTGGGTAATCTCGCGATCGGTATAGCCCAGCGCGAGGAGCGTCATTTCCACATCTTCTTGAATATTCGAGGCAGGCCCTGCGCCCGGAGCCAGGACAAGATTTGCCTGCGATCGCCACTCAGAGAGCTTTGTCTTGAGTTCTAGGGCAATGCGTTCGGCGGTTTTGGCCCCAACGCCCGGCGTGCGAGACAGTAATCGCGTATTGCCCGATACGATCGCTTGCACCAGATCTTGCAATCCCAACGTATCAAGCAACGCCACGGCCAATTGCGGGCCAATTCCACTCACACTCACCAGCTGCCGAAACAAATCTCGCTCTGCCGACGAGCCAAACCCAAACAGCGTTACCTGATCTTCTCGCACATTGAGATGCGTAAAGATCTGCGCAGCTTCTCCAATTTCGGGCAAATCTTGCATCAGACGCGGCACAATCTGAATGTCGTAGCCGATATCATTCACATCTAGTGTCAGAACCACACGCGAACTGCTGATTTTTTGGATCGTTGCGATCGTACCCTTGAGATAACCAATCATGTGAGATAACCAATCATGGGCGGCGTGCAAAGAGGGAGAACGGTTTACCGAAAGCCAAAATACTTTAAGCCTTCAAGAATACCAGCCGCGCAATGCGCTTTTGCTAAATAGCGTTGAGTACTGGGATGATTGCGATGCCATCGCAGAAGTTCCGGCTGAGCATTACCAACGATAATTCCGCATTCTTCTCCCGCCGCAAATAGCGCAATATCATTGCCCGAATCCCCGCACACGATCGTTTCTGCCGCCGCAAATCCCAACTGCTCGCGAATAAACGTCATTGCAGCTCCCTTGTTGGCGCTGCGCGGCAAAATATCTAAATCTTTCCCACTGCTGTAAATCAGTTGCACATCTAGACCCCGTTGTTCTAGCAACGATTCCAGTTCGGGAAGCACATCTACCGCCGCTTCTTTGGTTAAGAAAAAACTGATCTTAAACGCGCATTGCTCTGTTTCGGGTTGCAAGACCAAATCAGAAAAATGAGCCGTCACAGCAAAAACAGCGGCGCGATCCCATCCGACAGACAACTTCTCTAACCAGCCCGAATCGGGCGATTTCTGCCCGCCATGGTAGATTTCTGTGCCAACGGAGGCAATGAGAATATCGGGGTCAATCAGTCCTGCTTCTGCTTGGAGTTCTCGATACAACGTTGGCGATCGCCCCGTCGAATAGACTAGCGTTGCTCCGTTCGTCTGTCGCTGCTCGATCACCCACTGATTCAGTTGATCTAAGGCAAAGTCATCTCCGACTAGCGTATGGTCCAGATCCGTTACAAGCAGAAACTTGGGCACACCGATCACCTCCAAACATCATTTATGAGTTTATCGATCTGTGGCAGAAATTACCTAATGCCAAGGAAGGAATAAAGAGGGTGAGGACCACTAGAACTGTTGAATAACCTGTTCTAAATCATCAGGCGTGTTGCAATTAA
Source organism: Myxacorys sp. (assembly GCF_059501405.1). Taxonomy (NCBI): domain Bacteria; kingdom Bacillati; phylum Cyanobacteriota; class Cyanophyceae; order Leptolyngbyales; family Leptolyngbyaceae; genus Myxacorys; species Myxacorys sp. Next base: position 86,943 of record NZ_JCACCM010000087.1, on the reverse strand, counting down.
ACAGAACTTGCGGAGCGCTCACAGGCAATTCTTGAATATGTTGGTTGGATAGCCACTTTTGAAAAGAGCGTCCGCCTTGATCAATGAAGTGTGCCAATTCGGGTAAGCAAGTGCGGCGGTAGAAACCACACAGAGGCTCCCAACCTTTTTCGTGTTTGGGCAGCAGCGCGATTGGCGCAGTCAAGCTTCCTTGGATCGCATCATTTGGCACGCGATCAAGTAAGGCTGTCCAACCCTTTAGCTGGGCTCCATCTAATTGCGGCAGGTCACAGGCTAACAGGAGAACCCATTCCGTTGATAGGTGAGGTAATGCTTGAGCGAATGCGATCGCAGGACCTCGCGGTTCGATCTCAGCAATAAATTTTGCGTCGAGTGGCAGCAGCGATCGATACGCTTCAACTCTAGAGGTGACAACATAGATCTCACGGCTACAGGGCCTCGCCGCATCGTAGACTCGTCGCAGCATCGGCACACCGTTGATCTCGATCCGCGCCTTGTCTCGACCCATACGTGAACTTTGTCCACCCGCCAGAATGACAGTACTCAGTTCATTAGCAATCAATTTCAATTCGTTTTAATTTGGAGGATGCGCCAGATCTGATCGTAATGCACGATTTAGGAACATCGAAGCGATCGGACAACACTTTGATCAGTTCTGTATTCGCTTTACCATCAACTGGAGGGGATTTTAGATGCACAATCCAACTGCCATCTTCTTGTTGTTCAATGGTTTGGCGTTTGGAATTAGGCTTGACTTTGATGCTTAAAATTTCCATCTGTGCGGCTCATGGCGGAGCAGAATTTGAGTTACGGCAATTTATAGCTGGCGACTCGAACCGTTAACTCGCCCCGACGCGGATCACGGCGAAACACAAACGCTCCTTCCTCAGTTTCACCATCCGACAGAAAATCAATCTGCTGATCGCCCGATTCTTCAACCTGACCGTTGACCCGCAACTCTGCCACAACCTGCACCGACTCCACCGTTTCGCCTCCCGTATTTTCTACGGTAAAGGGAACATAATATTGTCCTTGCGCTTCCCGAATTTGCTCGCGCCGCTCTAGAGTCAACACGGGTGGACGGTCTTGCTCGGTTGCCCAAGCGTAAATCACTAAACCCGCGATCGCGCCCAAAATCGTAGACGCAATTCCAAACGTTGTCCATTCTGCGATCGATCGCGTGGGTCGTTCTTGAGAAGAATGGCTCATATTGCTAACCGTCCTGCGGCTCCGCCCACGGTAGCCGGTAAACCTAAAAGAATCGAATAATTTAGCCACACCTGCCACGGATCGCCAAATTCAAGCTTTTGAAAGAATAGCAGCATCACCATTGCGGCAATGAGAGACACAAGATAACTTGCGATCGTTTCACTTAACGGACGCTGAAAGATACCGCGCTGTTGTTGTCGTTGCTGATAGTTTGTAAACCCTGATGCGAACACAATGCAGTATGAAATAAGCAACGACGCTATCATCATTGATAACAACGAAAGTCCTGAAACTGCCGCCGCCAGCATTGGAATTTCGTCAGTGGGTGCAATATTAAATGCAATAATAGTTGCTCCAATCAACGTCGCACTGATATCTGAAAGGGTGGCGCTCAGTTGCTTAGACCGAGAGGAGTTAGATTGCTGATCAAAACGTCCTTCATCTCCTCTAAGAAACTGATTCGCTAATGCTACACCCAGTGAGAAGGGCATACCTTCGTAAATCAATTTTCCCAACGCTTCATGTAAAGGAGTTTGTAGCGTAATTTCTTGCAGCAATATCAGAATAAATCCAGCACAAACAATGCCAATTGCGATCGCTTCAACGCTGTCAATCAATGCATCTGTAGTATGAACAGCGCTGTCGCGGCGAAAGCCCGCCGTCTGATTCAGAAAAAATATAATTGCAAACGTGAGTACGAGCGCTAATAGCATTCTCACTGGACCCACAGATGAGCCGATCCACCAAACTTCCATTGTGTAGAGCAACGGCACACCAAATAGAAATCCGCCTGACGCCCCGCGCAGCAGATCGTGAAGTTCAGTGCGCCACTGCTTCGCCAAACCCTTTTTCATAGCTCACAGCAAAGAAATGAAACTAAGATACAAGGGATGCGATCGCCGCTGCCATTCCTCCAGAGATAGAACGTTATTCTAGATACAAAAAAGATGCGCTCCACGGTTAGGAACGCATCTCTAAGTTGATTTGATAAGTTAGTGATTTGATTTAACCTTTCACACAAACCACTTGCTTTAGCGTTGCTACAACTTCCACTAAATCAGCCTGATTTGCCATCACCGATTCAATCGACTTGTAAGCCGCCGGAATCTCGTCTAGCACGCCTCCATCTTTACGGCACTCAACCCCTTCTGTTTGCCGAATCAAATCATCCAAGGTGTAAGCATTCTTCGCTTTGTTGCGAGACATTAATCGCCCTGCCCCGTGAGAACACGAGCAGTAGCTTTCGTGATTGCCCTTGCCCTTGACAATGTAGGACTTTGCGCCCATTGATCCAGGGATGATGCCGTAATCGGTCTCACGGGCACGCACTGCCCCTTTGCGCGTCACATACACCTCTTCGCCAAAATGAATTTCCTTTTCGGCATAGTTGTGATGACAGTTCACCGACATGAGAGGCTTGATCGGCTTCCCGCCCGCAAGATGCTTTTCGATTACCTTTTGGAAGCGACTCATCATCACTTCTCGATTGAATCGTGCATACTCTTGCGCCCACTGCAAATCACGCCAATAGGCTTCAAATTCAGCAGTCCCCGCCGTAAAGTAAGCCAAGTCAGGATCAGGCAATTTCTCACCCGCCAACTTTGCCAAATTCTTTCCGGTATTGATGTGGTTTTGCGCCAGCATATTGCCAATATTGCGCGACCCAGAATGCAGCATCAGCCACACTTGATTCTCGGTATCGATGCACACTTCGATAAAGTGGTTTCCGCCGCCAAGAGACCCCATTTGCTTCAGGGCTTTGCTCTCTAGATGCTGCACACCTGAATGCAGATGCTTAAAGTCGTGCCATCCCTGCCAATTCAACGCCTTTTTGTCAGCTTCCTTGTTTTCGTTAAAGCCAACCGGAATGATCGCTTCAATATCCTGACGAATTTTCTTCAGTTTACCTTCCAGTTGGTCTGCCACAAATGGCGTCTTAATGGCACACATTCCGCAGCCAATATCGACTCCGACAGCCGCAGGCAGGATCGCATCTTTCGTCGCGACAACAGAACCAACCAGCGCTCCTTTACCTAGGTGAACATCGGGCATCAGCGCAACGTGTTTAAACACAAAGGGCAAGGAGGCAACATTTTTCGCCATTTTGATTTCTTGCGGGCCGAGGTCGTGGTTTGCCCACGATAAAACAGGCGTTGATGTAGAAAGATTGAGTGCTTCGTAAGGCATGATGATTGCCTCCTAGTAGAGTATCGATAACGGTTTGATGATGCCCATCGCCTCACCGTAGTATATATACTACACGCGTAATACAAGACTGTCAAGCTACGGCTGCGTAAGAATAGAGATGACTCTGAATTAGAGATGTCTATCTGTAACAGATCAACTTATGGTGATTGAATGGCTCAAGGTTAAAGTGCCGATCGCACTACGCGAAACCTATATTGAAAAGGACGCAGAAATCTGGACAGCAGCTTTAGCCAAGTACCCAGGCTATGCGGGTAAAGAAATTTGGTTTAACCCAAAGGACGAAACAGAACTGATCATGGTGATTTATTGGCAAAGTAAAGAAGCGTGGAAATCGATTCCGGCAGACGTACTACAAGAGATCGATCGCAAGTTCATTGAAGCGATGGGACAGTCGTTTCCCTTTCTCGAAGAAGCCGAATATCAAGTCCGCAAATTTGGCAATCGCTAAAAAAGAACTCCCCACATCAAACCCTTGACCCGCTATGTTGTCTTGTCCTAAGTGCCATCAACCGATTAAAAATCGAGATGCGATCGCCTGTCCTCACTGCCGCACCCCATTAAAGGCGCACGGTCACGCGGGCATTCCACTTCATCGCGCGATCGGTAATGAGCCACTCTGTAGAACCTGTACCTATCACGCGGATGACACCTGCAACTATCCTCAGCGCCCCGATGCGTGGGAATGCACGATGTACCGCGATTGCCGCGTCGCTACGGTCAGCACCCCAACGAACTACGAAACGAGTTCATCGCCGCAAGCTTGGATTCGCCGCAATGGAGTTTGGATTGCGATCGTAGGGCTGCTAGTCCTCAGCTTTCTAATTGCCGCCTCAAAACGCTAACCTAAACAAAGTGATAGGGCGGCAGCGCCTCACCCAACGTCAATTCCCAGCTAGAGCAGAGATTTTGCCACCCTTCTAGGCGCGAATAAAGCGTGTCTTCAGCTTCACGGTTCACGAGTAAATAGAGCTTCTCGCCTTCAGACTGAGACTCTTTCAGGATGTGGTTAGGATACGCCAACGCGATCGCATTGAGTACCGTCTTCAATTCCTGCTGCTGTTGAGTGCGTTGGTCTACCTGCTGCTGATAGCGCTGTTTCTTGGCCAAAAGATACTCTTTTCCTCGCAACTCCGACTCTAACTGGGGCGGCGGGTTGTCGATAGGCATCAGCATGAGGCGATACTCGGCTTTTCCTTCAAACTGATTTAGCTTTGCCAGATACTTATCTTGATGTAATTCGAGATGTTCGAGCAAATTTTCGGGCGAGACAAACCACGTCCCAAACCGTAAGGGAAGAATTGCAGTCGTCCAGAACAAGTCGCAAATGATGCGATCGTGGGTCAAGACCGCTTGAACCAGCCGATGATCATTTTGCTGAATTTCATCTAAATCTAGGTCTGGTTCCACCAGTGCCGAGAGAGTCGGTGTACCCATAATTTCAATCTGTCCAGCGATTCCATCTTGCTCGAACTGCAAGTCTGTTTTAGGCGTTTTGAAAAAGGCGTAGGTATACATCCCCGATCTACTTGACAGCACCATATTGAGTCTAGGCGATAGTTCAGAAATCTAGGAAATCTTGGTCGCAAAACTTTGAAGTCCGATCGATCTAACTGCCAGAATCAAATCCAAAATCAAAGTTTGAGCAGTTTAAGAATTTCTTGAGCGGCGCGATCGCCCACTCCCGGTTCTCCTAACGCGGCTCTCATCGCCTGATAGCCTGCGATCGTCCGCTCCCTCACCTCTGGTTTCAACTGCTCTAACGCCACATCTGCGATGGTTCGAGGAATTGCCTCCTCCTGCAAAAATTCCGGCACGATCGGCTTCATCAGCACCAGATTCGGCGGTGACATAAATGGAATGGAGAACTTAATAATATTTCTGGCGACCCAAGCCGTGATTGGATTGACCCGATACATCACCACTTGCGGTACATTCAGCAATGCCATTTCGAGGTTCACCGTACCAGATTTGGTCAGCGCCAGATCTGCCGCTGCGATCGCGCTCAGCGTCGATTTTCCCTGGTTACTCTCTAGAATCGTGGCGCGAAGCTGGTGTTTGGCGATCGCGCGTTCTACCGCACCGCGATATTTCCCTAGCGACAGTGGAATCCAAAAGTGAGCTGTCGGAACCTGTGCCTGGATCAGCTGAGCCGCTTGAAACATGATCGGCATGAGATATTTGATTTCTTGTTGACGCGACGCAGGCAGTAGCACGATCGCAACCTGCTCGTCTGAAATCCCTAACGCCGCACGAGCCGTCAATCGATCGGGAGCCGCCTCCATGCGATCGAGCAAGGGATGCCCGACTAGTCGTACGTTTGCACCATGCTGAGCGTAATATCGGGCTTCTTCTGGAAAAATAGCTAAGAGCGAGTCGGTAATGCTGACAATCTTTTTGGTGTTTTCAAGCGTGTGCGACCACACCCACTCCTGTGGCGAAATAAAATAAGCGGTTGGAACGTGCGGCAAGTGTTGACGAACGTAGCGACCAATGCTGATGTTGGGGTTCATGTAGTCAATCATCACCACGGCATCGGGCGGGTTTTGCAGCAAATACTGTTTTGCTCGTTGCTGAAGACTGAGCGTTGGCAGAATGTAGGGCAGAGATTCAAATATGCCGATCGAGCCGATCGAGCTGGTGTTGCCCAGCAAGATTGCGCCAGCTTCTGCCATGCGATCGCCGCCCAATGCCAAAATTTCAAGATCGATATTCAGTGATCTCGCCTGCTTCTGCAACGCTTCCACTAACAACGCCGCCTGAAGATCCCCTGATACTTCTCCCGTGCTGATGAAAATACGCCGCTTCATTCGCCACCCTTGACTAAAACAGGCGTTAATCCTCGGCGTCCGGGCGAGACCGACAGCCGAATAAACTGATGCAAATGCTGGATATGCTCATTTTCAGGCAACAGCTCAAGCTGATCCAACGCCTCTGTCAGCCGTAGACCAGAGCGGTAAAGAATCCGAAATGCCTTTCTCAAAAGCTGCAAATCGTCCGCCGAAAATCCCGATCGCTGGAGTCCAATCTTGTGCAGCGCTCGAATCCGACCCGGATTTCCTTCTACTATCATGTACGGCGGCACATCGCGATCAATTCTGGCCATGCCACCTACCATTGCATGACGCCCAATCCGCACAAACTGATGAACGCCCAGCACGCCGCTAATTCTGGCTTTCGTCTCGATGTAAACATGTCCCGCCAGTGACACCGAGTTAGAAATAATCACCTGATCTTCAATCACGCAGTTATGACCGACATGAGTATAGGCCATCAAGAGATTGCCGTTGCCAATCAGCGTCACGTCATCTCCATGCGTCGGGCGGTGAATTGTCACAAACTCCCGAATTTGATTGCCGTTACCAATTTTTAGCAGACCCAGCGACCCATCGTATTTTAGATCCTGCGGCTCTAGCCCGATCGCGGCTCCTGGAAAGAAGTGATTGCGCTCCCCAATGTCAGTGTTGCCCTCAATCACCACATGATGTCCAACGATCGTCCCCGCTCGAACTTTCACATGTTCTCCGATCACCGCGTACGCGCCAACCTGTACAGTTGGATGAAGTTCAGCCCCAGGATGAATTACAGCAGTCGGATGAATTAGGGTTGTCATATCAGAGGTAGAAACAGGGGGGAAAGAGCGCAGCAATGTAAAAGACGCGATGCGTTCTCAGATTTCGCCTGGCGAACCCTTTGAAACTTGGCAGAGCCAGTTTCTTTGAAGTTTCACCCGGCGTTAATCGCGTCTACACCGATCAAGTTGAAACGGGAACATCCAACAACGCTAGATTACAACCCGAACAATCGTCCGTATTTTAATCTACCAAGGCAAACATTAGATCACCCGAGCATGCAAGCTGACCGTCAACTTCCGCACGACCGCGCATCTTCCCAAATCGACGACCCTTCACCGACAACAGTTCCACCGTCATTACCAGTTGATCACCTGGCACAACCGGACGGCGAAACCGGACACCATCAATTCCGGCAAACATAAACAATCCGTCCTGAACGCCCGCCATCTGCGTCAGCACGACTCCGCCAACTTGCGCCATTGCCTCAACGATTAGCACTCCTGGCATAATCGGACGCCCCGGAAAATGCCCCTGAAACTGAGGTTCATTAAACGTGACATTCTTAATTCCAACCGCCAGTTTGCCAGGCACAAAATCAATGATGCGATCGACCAGTGCAAACGGGTAGCGATGAGGTAGCAGTTGATGAATTTCTTCAAGCGTAAATGTTGTCTTCGTCTCAGAAGCACTCTCAGCTGCGAGATTTTCTACAGACGCATGGGTTTCGAGCAGGGTTGACATGAGGTTTGGGGTTAAAAATCAAGAGCCGTCGTTCGTTAGTTACGAAGGACGTATTGCAAGAATATGACGAACGAGTTGAGTGTGCAAACGATGGCTTGCTTTATAGGCAAGAAAATGAGCCGTTGGAAACGCTCCCAACAAACTTAAATCCCCAATGAGATCTAGCAGTTTATGGCGAACTGGCTCATTTGCAAATCGCAGAGGCGGATTGATCCATCCTTCTGAGCTGCAAACCAAGGCGTTTTCAAGCGAGCCGCCTTTAATTAAACCATTTGCCCGCAACTGTTCAACCTGATGGGCTAATCCAAAGGTGCGGGCGGGGGCAATATCTGTTTCAAACAAGGATTGCTGGGGTGACCAACTGTACCACTGATTGCCGATCGCGCTCACTTCAAAATCAATGCCATAGGTAAATCGCAATTCTGGCGCAGGCAGGGCGGCAACAAAAGCATCGTCCTCTCGAATCCAAATTGGTTCTGTAAGCGTGAGTGTGGAGCGCGGAGCGGATTGAGAAACAATGCCTGCATCTGCGATCGCGATCGTCCACTCTTTCGCCGACCCGTCGAGCAACGGCACTTCCGCTCCATCAATTTCAATCCGGGCGTTATCGACTCCCAGTGCTGAAAGCGAGGCGAGCAAATGCTCCACAGTCCGAACTCGGGCCTCGCCGCTCACCAACTCTGTCGAAAGCAGAGTGGGATTGACCGCCTCACCCTTTGCCAAAACTTCAGGCGCATCAGGCAGATCGACTCGGACAAAGTAGCGTCCTCGTCCGGGTTCGGCAGGCAGCACTCGCACATGAGCCATTACACCGCTATGAAGTCCCACGCCCGATCGCGAGAAGCTGGACGCCAAGGTACACTGGCGAGTCTCAGAGGCAGATTCTGCTTGGGCAACGCTGAGACCTTGACGACGATCGTTCATTTAGAATCGTTCTCCAAATCCAAACCGGATGTTGTTACCGCCTTGATCGTTGATACCAAAGTCAATCCGGATCGGACCGAGAGGCGATCTAACGCGAATTCCCACGCCATAACCGAGTCCGCTTCCTGGCTTTCCTCGTACCCCCGCCGGGTTACCTGGAACATTGTCTCCAGTTCCCAAATCAGTGGCCGCATCAACAAACAGCGCACCCGAAATAATCGAGAATAGCGGGAAGCGATATTCGGCAGTAGCTTGCAAATAGCTCTTACCGCTACCTACATCTCCTTCATCATAACCACGCACCGAGTTCGTACCACCGAGCGGGAAGGCTTCATAGGGAGGAATATCGCCTAATACCGTTCCGCCTTGCACGTTGAAGGCAAAGGCTTGCGGGCAACCTTCGCGGTTTGGTTCCTCTCCAATTCTAGGTTTCTGGTCACGACATCCGGGTGAAATTTTCAGCAGTCGAGTTGGAATGTAGAAGCTGTAGCTTCCTCGGAGGCGATTGAAGAAAATACTGCCCGATCCGACGGGAACCGATTGTTCTGTGCTAAATCGCAGCAGGGATCCGCTGGTGGGTTGGAGAAAATCATTACGGCGATCGCGCACAAACGCGAGTTGAGCCGTAAACAAATCATCTTTACCAGACGGATCAAAGCTCAACAGATTGCCCAGTTCATCGCGATTACTGAGTTTGCCATCGGCATCGCGCACCGACACCCGCTGATACTGCAAGCCAAGAGACGCATTCCACTCTGAGCGCTCATAGGGATTTTTCGAGAGCGGACGGCTAAAGCTAATGCCGCCCCCCGTGCGAACGATGCGAGGGCGATCGCCATTCGGCAACTCAATTTCCGGATCGCCACCCTCAAAAATCAGCGAAATGGTTCTGCGACGGAATAGGTTAGCGGTGTAGGAGGTGCGATACGGATCGCCTGCAATCCAGGGGTCGGTAAAACTCAGGTCAAACTGTTGATCGCGCTGACCAATCTGAACTTCGGCATTCAGTTTTTGGTTGTTGCCCCCAAAGTTTTGCTGTCCAAAGCTGACGCTACCAAACAAGCCGCTCGCCGAGCTAAAGCCACCTGCAACTCCAAAGTTTCCAGTGTTGCGCTCGACAACATTTGCGACTACAACAACTTTCCGAGGATCTTGTCCTGGTTGCAGGGAGAGCTTGATATCTTCAAAAATGCCGAGACCAAACGCACGCTGTAGGTCACGTTCTGCCGTGTTGCGGTTAAAGACATCCCCCGGCTTTAGTTGAAACTCGCGGGTGACGATAAACGGGCGCGTCCGTCCCCGAATCGGATTGCCCTTCCCGTCTTGGGTTTGACCTTCCTTGTTAATGAACTGGACTTGCAGCGCTTCGACTTCTCCTTCAGCGACTTGCAAGGTAACGTTGCCATCAGGATTGACTCTCGGCGCGTCTACAACTTGTGCCAGAACATAGCCATTGCTCTGATACCACTTGTTAAGTTCCTGAATGCCGTTTTGCAGATCGCGTAGGTTGAGAATTTTGCCATACTGCGGACTGAAAATATCTTGAACGACTTTGGATGGAAGCACTCGGCCCCCTTCTACTTGAACCGATCGCAGTGGCGGATTTGGCGTGACATCAAAAGTGACTCGTACCCCAAGTGGGGTATCGGTCGGGTTTGCTCTCACGTTCGAGAAAAAGCCTGTTGCAAAGACCGCATTGATATCTTCTTGAAGCTGCGATCGTGTCGTTGTTTGTCCAGGCTGAGTCCGAATCACCCGGTAAACTTCAGCTTGTAGTTCTTCATTTGCACCTACGACCAGCACTTCACTGACCAAAACCTGGGGTTCCGGTTCAGCATTCTGCTCCGGTTGACTAGGTTGAGCAGGCTGACCGGGCTGAGTGGCAGGTGGCGTAACGGACGGATCGGTCGGCGTTGTTTCTGGGGGAGCAACCGGACTTGGAGAGGTCTGAACTCCAGGAGCAGGGGTAATTTGAGTCCCAGACGGAGGAGTGGCAGGTTGAGGGGGCAAAACCGGATTGGCTGGCTCCGTGGGTGCGGCAGGAATAGTGGGTTGCGGCGTTGGCGACGGAGCCGGTTGAGATGGATTGAGCGGATCAACTTGAATTCGGTTCGGTGTTTCCTGCTCGATCGAGCCGCCTTGTGCCACTTCCACAGCTTTCGCCTGAGGCGAGGTTCGAGAAACCGGTTGGGGTAACGGAGCAACGGCTGCCCGCTTTGAAACGGGAATCGTCTCTACCACAACGTCTTTTGAGAGTGGTTTCAGCTTAAGATCCGATTGGGCTACGGCACGCTTTAGCTCTGTGGAAGCGACAGAATTCACCACAACCGAGCGGGCTGAACTCGTCGCTGATTTGGCTGAAGCTTTAGAAGTTTGGGCGTTAGCAGAAGTCGCGCAACTGATCGCCGCAATCGAAAGGGCTGCCATTAAAGCAGGAGATAAACGCATTTTGTTCACAGTATTTCGCACGTCCTCAGACCTCTGCACAAAGCAGACTCTACATCACGATAGTAAGAAACAGTCCCGATCCTGACAGAACTGTGAAATTCTACCGCATCATGGGTATCAATCCTCGGTTATGAGTGCCAGGAATTCTTCTAGCACTCATATAGTCTGTTGCAGCACCCGTTCCATTACCTGACGATAGGCATCCTCGACGTTGCCCAAGTCTCGCCGAAATCGATCTTTGTCCATCACCCGCTTGTTGGGATCGGATTCCGCCTGGTTCCACAACCGACAGGTATCTGGGCTAATCTCATCTGCCAGAATAATTTGACCCGTGTGATTAGCACTTTGACCAACCGAGGAAACGCAGCCAAATTCCAACTTAAAGTCTACGAGGGTGATGCCACACTGCTGAAAAAAGTCCGTCAGAATCTGATTGATCCGCGACGCTAGTTCTATTAATTGATCTACTTGATCCGGGGTAGCTAGATCAAGGACTCGTAGACGGTCGAAAGTTAACAATGGATCGCCAAGTTCATCGTTTTTGTAATAAAACTCTACTAAGGGAGGGGTCAGAATCGTTCCTAGCTTCAATCCTGTTTGTTGACAGAGACTCCCGGCAGCAATGTTCCTGACAACGACCTCTAACGGCAAAATCTTTACAGATTTGACGCGCATCTCATTAGGGAACGTACGATCGATAAAATGCGTTGGAATGCCGTTCGCCTCCATCAACTTAAACAAATGAGTTGAAATCGCACAGTTAAACTCGCCTTTTCCGGTGATGCTGCCTTTTTTTTGGGCATTAAACGCTGTTGCATCGTCCTTGAAGTGCGTTAGGAGAATATTAGGATCTTCTGTAGCGTAGAGAATTTTAGCTTTGCCTTCGTAGAGCTTTTGACCAACAGCCATAGTGTGCGGTTTTAGTAACTTGCGAAACAACTCGCAAAGGGACTGAGTTATTTTAACTTGGAAGCAAACCGCAGAAGCTAGGTTGCTTGCCAGGTCACTTCTGCTGGACTGGTTTTAGCAAGTAGCTTGCCTTGAGAAATTACATATCGAACAGTCGCGCGACGACGAATTGCGTCATAGCGATCGTTGGCATCTAAGACAATCAAATTGGCAGGCTTGCCCACGGCAATTCCATACTCTTCTAGGTTCAGAGTTTTGGCTCCGTTCCAAGTCACCATGTTATAGCAGGCGTCAATCTCTGCCATTCCTGTCATCTGACACACATGAACTGCCATTGATGCAACGTCTAACATGTTGCCTGTTCCCAGTGAGTACCAAGGATCTTGAATGCAGTCATGTCCTAAGCTAACGTTGATGCCCTGCTGCCAAAGTTCTTTGACACGGGTTACCCCTCGTCGTTTGGGATAAGTATCGGTGCGTCCTTGCAGAGTGATGTTAATTAACGGATTGGCAATGAAGTTAAGTTGGGTGCGCTGAAGAAATCCGAGCAATTTGAAGGCATAAGCGTTGTTGTAGGAGCCAAATGCCGTCGTGTGACTAGCGGTAACTCGTGACCCCATTCCACAACGGATGGCGGACGCGGCGACCACTTCTAAAAATCTTGACTGATCATCATCAATTTCGTCGCAATGAATGTCAATTAAGCGATCGTACTGCTCTGCCCATTCAAAGATCCGATGCACTGAGTTAACGCCGTCTTCTCGCGTTAACTCATAGTGAGGAATGCCGCCGATCACATCTACGCCCATTTTGAGCGCTTCTTCCATCAAGTCTTGGTTTTTCGGACTTCCGTAGATGCCATCTTGCGGAAACGCCACCACTTGCAGAGTCAGCCAGTCTTTTACGTCCTCACGCACCTCTAGCAGCGCTTGCAGCGCTGTTAAGCTCGCTTCGCTGACATCGGCATGACTGCGCACAAACAGCACCCCTTGTGCGGCCTGCTGCTTCAGCGTTGCGATTGCCCTCTGCTTCACGTCCTCGAGTGAGAGAGTTTGCTTGCGATCGCGCCAAATCTCGATGCCCTCAAACAGAGTGCCGCTCTCATTCCAACGCGGCTCCCCAGCAGTGAGGGCAGAGTCGAGGTGAATGTGAGACTCGACAAACGGAGGGCTGACAAGCTGATTTTGAACATCGAGTTCGATCGAGGCTGTACCGTCAATGTGCGGCGCGATCGCGGCAATCGTTCGGGAAACGGAACCATTTGCGGTGCGCCCTGCGCTAATTGCAATATCTACAATTTCAGTACGATCGGGCGCCGATAGAAGCTTGCAGCGTCGTAGCAGCAACTCGTAATTTTGAGAAGTCATGATCTAACCCACTCGCAGTTCTAACCAATCCACTCTATCGGATTAGAAAGTTGTGTTGTGATGTCCGATCCTGCACTTTAGAGAAAGCTCTTAAAACATAGCTAGTCGCAAACAGAGGTTCCAATCCTCTAACCCTTCTGCCCAAACTGCGTTTATGAAGGATTAACCATTCTCAGCAGTGTTTCTCGTCGTCAGCACGCTTGATCCATCAACGGCTCTAACCAAGGTTGAAACTGGTCTCGACGAAAAATTTGTGCACGGCGGTGATAATCAAACCGGACAAGACTAGGCAAACCATGTTGACGAATACAACTTTTAATCCATGAAGCTACGCCTTGACCCTCTTCAGCCGCCATTTCGGTTTGAAACGGACCGTACATCAGAACCAAGTGAGTATGCGTCTGTAGAGGAGCATCTAACTCGATCAGCTTAGTAAGGTTCGTTCTGGTTCGGTCTTGGGTTTCAACAGGTTTGTGTAAATGACGTGAGTTTGCTGTTTTTCGAGATGCCCAATTCTGCTGATGGGCCGTCTTATTATGGGAATAGTTGTGATGCATATAACTCCTTACGAACGTGTATAAAAAGCGCCAATCCATATCTCCCAGCATGTAGCAGGCGCTGGAAAAATTAGTTGGCTACTAGGTAGATGCAATTTAGTCAAGGTTTAAAGCTTTACTATTCTGATAATATTGTCTTTTATAAAAAACTGCAAATCTTAATTTATCTGTATCTTAAACAAGTACTTTCCATCCCCAAAATGTGGTATTCCGAAATAGTGAGGTGTTATGACGATTAAAGCGTCGCGAAACTCTAGAGCAGCTAGTTAATTTACGGCTTAATGGCTAGAAGTTGTTTCAATAATTCATCATTTATAACCCTGGGATTCGGATGAACCACTACAAACTGTTTTTCTGAATCTGATAAGTTAACCAGTGAATCATCAATTATTAACGGTGAACGAATGACTGTCTGCGAATTTAGGGCAGGTCTTGAAGGTGTTCCCGCCACCCAATCCAGCATCAGCTTTGTGGATGGGCAAAAAGGAATCCTGGAATATCGCGGTATTCCCATCCAGGAACTTGCAACCAAAAGTACCTTTCTTGAGACTGCTTATCTCCTAATTTGGAATGAGCTACCGACCCGCGACGTTCTTGCGGAGTTCGAGCATGAGATTCAGTATCATCGTCGCCTGAAGTACCGCATTCGGGACATGATGAAGTGCTTTCCAGAAAGCGGACATCCGATGGATGCTTTGCAAGCGTCTGCTGCTGCTTTAGGACTGTTTTACTCAAAGCGGGCATTAGATGATCCGACTTATATCCGAGAGGCAGTCGTCCGAATTTTGGCAAAAGTTCCGACGATGGTGGCAGCATTTCAATTAATGCGTAAGGGCAATGATCCGGTTCAGCCAAGGGACGATTTAGGATATGCTGCAAACTTCTTGTACATGCTGAATGAGCAAGAGCCTGATCCTTTCGCTGCCCGTATTTTTGATGTGTCGCTCATGCTTCATGCAGAACACACCATTAATGCATCCACGTTTTCGGCTATGGTGACTGCTTCCACTCTGACCGACCCTTATGCTGTCATTGCCTCAGCAGTCGGGACGTTGGCAGGTCCGCTGCATGGGGGAGCCAGCGAGGAAGTGGTGGAAATGCTAGAACAGATTGGCTCGGTGGAAAACGTCCGCCCGTTTCTCGAAGACCGACTAGAGCATAAGCAGAGAATCATGGGCTTTGGGCATAGAGTCTATAAAGTTAAAGATCCAAGGGCGATTATTTTGCAGCAGTTAGCTGAGCAACTGTTTGAGAAGTTTGGCCAAGACAAGTTCTATGACATTGCTGTTGAGGTAGAGCGGGTGGTGGAGGAAAAACTTGGACATCGAGGGATCTTCCCGAACGTAGATTTCTATTCCGGTTTGGTTTACCGCAAGCTTGGTATACCAACAGATCTGTTCACGCCAGTATTTGCCATTTCTCGGGCGGCTGGCTGGCTTGCCCATTGGAAGGAGCAATTGGGAGAAAATCGGATTTTTCGACCAACGCAAATTTATACAGGGTTACATTCAGCACCTTATGTTCCGATCGATGAACGACAAAAACTTATTACCCCTTGATGGGTGAGACCCCTCTTGTCGTTTTTCAATTCCCTTGTAACTATATCAACGTGACGATTTTCAGGAACTCCAGCCCTCAGACATCTTGCTTCTGGGGGCTTCTTTATTGAAATATGCAAAATGTGGGGTGTAGGGCTTACTCGTAAGTTAGATACTTTACTCGCTGCATAGTACGGATAAAAGCTTTGGGCGCGACTTCCAGTTTTAAAGATTGAATTCTTCGGTGGGTAAGAAGGTTAGAAATTCAATGCTTTAGAAAGGTTTGGTTTCCGTCAGACCGCTATACTGATAGTCGTTGGGGTTGTTAAGAATCTTCATCGTGAGGGCTTCGCGACACTTCAACGCTTAAGATTTGCTGCGTAATGGGAACTATGAACCCAGGAATTGATCTTCAAGGAAGTTTTATCGAGTCCCTTAAGAGCTTTGGTTTACCTCCGGGTGTGGCCAAAGTTCTTTGGATGCCTTTCCCGATGCTGATTATGCTAGTTGGCGCGACTCTAGGCGTCTTCACACTGGTGTGGCTAGAGCGAAAAATTTCGGCGGCAGCTCAGCAGCGCATTGGTCCTGAGTTTATTGGCCCTTTGGGAATTTTGGCTCCGCTTGCGGATGGACTGAAGCTCGTCTTTAAAGAAGACGTAGTGCCTGCCCAAGCAGACGGCTTACTGTTCACGTTGGGGCCTGCGATCGTCGTCATTCCAGCGTTTCTGTCCTACCTGATTGTGCCGTTTGGACAGAACATGATCATCACCGATG
This sequence comes from Myxacorys sp., assembly GCF_059501405.1. Taxonomy (NCBI): domain Bacteria; kingdom Bacillati; phylum Cyanobacteriota; class Cyanophyceae; order Leptolyngbyales; family Leptolyngbyaceae; genus Myxacorys; species Myxacorys sp. Next base: position 70,696 of record NZ_JCACCM010000087.1, on the reverse strand, counting down.
TGGGAATGGGCATTTTCCTCTGGATTGCGCTCTCTAGCGTCGTCCCGATCGGGTTACTGATGTCGGGCTATGCTTCCAACAACAAATACTCCCTGCTGGGCGGACTGAGGGCCGCCGCACAGTCAATTAGCTACGAGTTGCCTCTAGCGCTGTCGGTGTTAGCGATCGTACTGATGTCTAACTCGCTTAGCACGGTGGACATTGTGAATCAGCAGGCGGGCTACGGAATTTTGGGCTGGAACATTTGGCGACAGCCGGTTGGATTTCTGATTTTTTGGATTGCAGCCTTAGCAGAATGCGAGCGAATTCCGTTTGACTTGCCAGAAGCAGAGGAAGAACTGGTAGCAGGCTACCAAACCGAGTATTCAGGCATGAAGTTTGCCTTGTTTTACATTGGTTCCTACGTCAACCTGACCCTTTCAGCCCTGCTATTTGCGGTTCTGTATTTGGGCGGATGGGAATTCTTTGTACCAATTGGTACGATCGCAGGATTCTTGAATATCAGCGAGACAACGCCTTGGCTGCAAGTGGTGGCAGCAGTGCTAGGGATCGGCATGACCCTGCTAAAGGCATATTTTCTAATCTTCATTGCGATCCTAATGCGCTGGACGGTTCCTCGCGTGCGCATTGATCAACTCCTAGATTTGGGCTGGAAGTTCTTGCTTCCGGTTTCGCTAGTGAACTTGCTGATTACGGCGGGTTTAAAGCTTGCCTTTCCAGTGGCATTTGGTGGCTAATTCGCAACCCTTGCCCTTTGCCTTAAGAGCGGAGAACACAATGCTAAAGTTTCTGAAACAAGTTGGTGACTACACCAAAGAGGCGGTTCAAGCGGGTAAATATATTGGTCAAGGCTTGGCTGTCACCTTTGACCATATGCGCCGTCGCCCTGTAACCGTTCAATATCCCTATGAAAAGCTGATTCCATCCGAGCGCTTCCGGGGACGTATCCACTTTGAGTTTGACAAGTGTATCGCGTGCGAAGTGTGTGTGCGCGTCTGCCCAATTAACCTGCCTGTGGTGGATTGGGAATTTAACAAAGAGTCGAAGAAAAAACAACTCAATCACTACAGCATTGATTTTGGGATTTGTATTTTCTGCGGGAACTGCGTGGAATTCTGCCCTACCAATTGCTTGTCAATGACTGAAGAGTATGAGCTGTCAACCTACGATCGTCATGAGTTGAATTTTGACAGTGTGGCGTTAGGTCGCCTGCCCTATAAGGTCACGGATGATTCGATGGTGACGCCGTTGCGAGAACTGGTGTATCTTCCCAAAGGAGTTCTAGAGCCCCATGATTTGCCTCCGGGATCGAAGCGAGCTGGGGCACGCCCTGAGGAAATTGTAGAATCCGAAAAATAATCGTAGAGACGACCTAAGGGGTCGTCTGCCCCTGTATTTGGAGAGAAGAGCGTGAATTTAGCGGAAGGAGTTCAGATTGTATCGTTTGGTATCCTGTCAGTGATGATGTTAGGAGCCGCGATCGGGGTGGTGCTACTTGACAGCATTGTGTATTCCGCCTTTCTGTTAGGCGGTGTCTTCATCAGCATCGCAGGGATTTATTTACTGCTGAACGCAGATTTTATTGCCGCCGCGCAAGTCTTAATCTACGTTGGCGCGGTCAACGTCCTGATTCTGTTTGCGATCATGCTGGTCAACAAGCGACAAGAGTTTCAGCCTGTGCCGAGGGCCTGGATTCGTAAGGCGGCAACAGCAGCGGTTTGCGCGGGTATTTTTGCCCTCCTCAGTACGATGGTGCTTTCCACCCCGTGGGCGATTTCCACCGCGACTCCAGCTGGAAATGCGTCAGTTGTGGTAATTGGTTTGCACTTCTTCAGTGATTTCTTGTTGCCCTTCGAGTTGGCTTCGATCTTGCTGCTGATGGCGTTGATTGGCGCGGTTGTGCTTGCTCGTCGCGAGTTTCTGCCTGATGATGATTTCGAGAAGGCGCAAGCGGAGGCGTTGAAGTTGCCAGAGCGACCTCGTGAGTTAGTTCCGTCAGGTCGTAATGAAACGGTGAAATAAGGGTAGGTTAATATGCAACTCCAGTATTTTCTTCTTGTAGCGGCGGCGTTGTTCTGCATTGGCATTTATGGCTTAGTGAATAGCCGCAATGCAGTGCGGGTGTTGATGTCGATCGAACTGATGCTGAATGCCGTGAATTTGAACTTGATGGCATTTTCTAACTATCTCGATCCGCAAACGATCAAAGGTCAAATTTTTACGGTATTTGTGATTGCGATCGCAGCCGCTGAAGCTGCCGTTGGACTGGCGATCGTGCTGGCTATTTACCGAAATCGCGACACGGTGGATATGGAGCAATTTAACTTACTCAAGTGGTAGAAAAATTCTACTCCGATTCAACGACTCCTATATTTACGCGGGGGTGCAGCCTAATGCACCCCTTGCTTTTGGGTGTCTACTGACGTGTGGCTAGGTGAAGCGTGCTAGTAATGAACCTAACGAGGTCGTCGCTCGAAAGCGGGCAACAGTTGCAACAAAACTCTCCACCTCCTTCATAATTGATTCGCGAGAAACGAATCAACCTAGAGTTCTAGATGGTATAACAACTTGAAGTCCTTCTGATGCTGGCGTTGTGCAGTTAAAGCAAGTCATTATTATTCACAAGGCAGGCGACCTGATGAGTAAGCGTTGGGCAGAGAAGTGTGTCCAAGCGCTAGAACATCGGGGCTGTCGAGTGCTGTTAGGTCCAAGCGGCCCGAAAGATAATCCTTATCCTGTGTTTCTGGCATCGGTGACGCAACCGATTGATTTAGCGATCGTACTAGGCGGCGATGGAACCGCGCTCTCTGCGGCAAGAAATTTAGCGGCGGATCGAATTCCGATATTGGCGGTGAATGTGGGTGGACATTTGGGATTTCTCACCGAGTCACCCGATGATTTTGACAGCGACACGGTTTGGGATCGCTTAGCAGAAGATCGATTTGCGGTGCAGCGTCGGATGATGCTGCAGGCAGCAGTGCATGAAGGCAATCGAACGAATTTGGAGGCCGTAAGCGATCGCTATCTCGCCCTCAATGAGATGTGCATCAAACCTGCTTCTGCGGATCGGATGATCACCTCAATTTTAGAAATGGAAATTGACGGTGCAGTGGTGGATCAATATCAAGGCGATGGCTTGATTGTGGCGACTCCGACCGGCTCGACGTGTTACACAGTGGCCGCGAATGGGCCAATTATTCATCCGGGGATGGAAGCGATCGCAATTACGCCCATTTGCCCCCTGAGTTTATCGAGTCGCCCAATCGTCATTCCACCCGGTTCTGTGGTCAGCATTTGGGCGTTGGCTGATCCAGACTTGAGTACCAAGCTTTGGATGGATGGAGTGCTAGCGACCTCAATGTGGCCCGGACAGCGAGTTGATATTCGGATGGCAGAGTATGACGCTCAATTTATTATTTTGAGAGAAGATTACTCGTATTATCAAACGCTACGCGAGAAATTGCAGTGGGCAGGGGCACGAATTCAGTACGGCAACCATTTCAGAAATTGATGATAGAAATTAATGAGTAGCGAAAGGGTTTAAGTCGTAGCAAAGTTCGAGGAGTTGAGCCGTGATTCTATCGGATGAGAAGTGATCTATTACGTATTGATTTGCCTTTTGTCCTCGTTCAATGGCCTCAGTTGGATTGTCTAGACACGCTTTCATTGCCCTTGCTAATCCTTCAATATCTTCCCGTTCAAACATCAGATTATATGGGCTTGCCATTTCGGGTAAACCTCCAACCTTTGCCACGATCGAACACGTTTGAACACTCGATGCTTCTAACGTGACATAGCCCGCAGGCTCTTGCCAGCGAGATGGAACAACGAGCGCTAGAGAGGATCGAACTAGATGAAGAATCTCCTGACGATCGCGACTGCCTAAAAACTCGATGCGATCACGAACTAGTAATTCATCGGCTAATGATTTCAGCTCATCGCTAGAACTTCCATCTCCTATAATCCAGACTTGAAACTGGTAACCCCAATCTTGTAAAAGCTTAGCTGCTTTGACCAACAAATCAATTCCTTTATCTCCATACACTCGACCGACGTAAGTAAAGATGTAGGGGTGAACTAAGCTATTTACTGTCTTTGTAGACTGATCTAACGGAACGGAAATCGGATTAAATAACGTAGAAACAGTCCAGGGAAAACTGTGTGATTCTGCTAGAAACTGACTACAAGCCGTGTGGCGATCGGCAAGCAATGCTGTTAGAAACCGAACTCCAAATCTTGCCCATTTAATGAACGTATAAAGTTTCCATTTGAGAGGATAGTTTGCTTTAGGTAAGGTCTGAATTAGTTCTGTTTGAAGCCGTTTTAAAAATGGCATCTTTTCATAATTAGAATGAATAGACGAATAGAATAAATAGTGATATTTGATAATAATTTTTTTACCTAACAGCTTGCATAGTAAAGCAAATCCTAAATGATTAGAATTCATGTGAATCAAATCAGCGTTTGCGATCGCGTTGATCCACTGCCAGATCGACGCGGTTTTAGTCGAAATGACTTGAGTTTCTACACTCCGCAGGTTTAATGCAGGTTCAATCGCCCGGACATAGGTTAAAACGCCCGCAATTTCTCCATCGCGGTGCGTGTGTTGGATTAATAATTTCATTGCAGATATCACTTCAAACGAAGCGCATGGAGCCATAAATAGAATGGGCTCAGTAAGCTGCTGACTAACAACTGCATCTCGCACCCGATCGCCAAATCCGTTTGAATCAAGGTGCGGTACTTGAATACATGCAAAATAACTCTTTTGAGATCATTAACTAAATAAAGCGGCAAAAACAAAGGACGTTGCCATGGACGGAGCCGCACCATCCGAATATGAGTTCGGGCAAACCCAATGCCTCGAATTAGAGAAAACAAGTAATCTTTCTCCAAGCGCCATCTCGGAATCTGATGATAGAGGTGCATCTCAGGGTTATACCAGATCTCCCAGCCCGCCTGCTGAATGTGAGCTAAGGCTTCAATATCTTCACTTGCCAGCATCGCGCCTGCGACTCGACCTAACAAAATGGGCTTTTCTGGCACTGCCTCTAGCCAAGCCTGACGCCGAATCACCAGCCCAGCTCCGGGAGGCAGCATCCGTGCCTGGGGTTCGTAGCGATACGGCTTCGAGCCTCGCTCGATCACGGCTAAAAAGACGGCGATTTTCTTAATCTCAGGTGGCGGTTCAACCTCGTAGTTGCCGTGAATTTGTCCTCCAAATGCGCCAATTTTGGGATGGCTGTTTCCAAATTGGTACACTTGAGCAACCCAATCCTCGGCAGGTAACGTGTCGTCATCGAGAAAACAGACGAATATTCCAGACGCCGCTTGAACTGCCCGCGATCGCGCCAGTGCCAATCCCTGCTCTGGCTCAAATACGTACCTTAGAGGAGAGCGCTGCCACTGACGTTGACACGCCTCAATCACTTGCTGTGTACCATCAGTGCTGTTGTTATCGACAACAATCACTTCCCAAGACATTGAGGTTGGGGTGACCTGCGATCGAAGGCAGTCCAACACTTTACCAATGCGAGATTCACCATTGTAGGTACAGATTGCAACGCTTAGATCCATCATGGAGTAGGTGAAGGAACGAAAGCATAGCCCGCATAAGTGCTTGTTGAAGTGCTTGTAGCGAGAGGATGCTTCTGTCAGTCTTCACCAATGCAATCCGTTAGAAACAACGACATCCATTCTCCACGTATTTTTAGGCTTTTAGGTTTCCTTTCAGCACGTCTTGTGCGGAGACGCCGTCTCCCTGGAAGCCGAAATACCACAGCACCGCCGCCGCTTCTGCCCGGGTGACTGGGCGCTTGGGTTGAAATAGGGTCGTGTAGCCGAAGGCTCTGCGAATGTTGGCTTGATCCCCGTTTTGGTAGTCGGCTAACACAGCTCGCAAAGCTCTAGAGTCAATTCGCCCTGCATCTTGAAATCCCCACGTTTGTTTGACTGCATCTAGGGTAGCGGTCGGCAACGCCTGTCTCATATCAACTGGAATTTTCCAAAGAATTAACTCTTCGCGGCTAAGCGGGGCATTGGGACGAAATAAGACGGCAGTACTATCGCCTGAGAGAGAACTCGGAATCAACCCAGCTTCCGCAAGTCCTTGAATCGCCGCAAAATTCGGATTTTTAGCAGAAACATCTTTGAATGCAGGCTGGGCAGTTTCAACGCCGAGCCGAATTTGCCTAGCTGGACGATCGGCATAGACCCGATTGTTCGTCGCGACAAGCCAGCGGGCATACTCTCCACGCGTGATGGTCTTATTTGGCTCGAACGTTTTGGCAGAATTCTTCTCTTTTGAATTAGATGAATTAGATGAACTAGACGGCGTGAGAGCTCCAAGCTGCGCGAGATCGCTGATGTAGGAACGCAACTGTTGAGGCGCTTTGTTTAAATCAGCAAACGCTTGTGTTTGGGCGCTATCGGGGGAGGCAGATGAGGCTGATGACGCAGTGCTGTCTGGTGGAATCGGGCCTACAAACTCAGGGTCGCCGGGTTGAGGATTTGAGGATGCAGGGGACTGAGCGGCTTGGGCGTCAGAAGGTTTAGTTTCAATGCTAATCCTGGTTCCTGCTTGAGCGTTTGGTTGCACTCCGACCGCAATTTGAAGTCCGTCCCGACTTGCCTCAAAGTTGCCTTGATTTTGTTCTGTAGGTTGCTGATTCAGCTTCCAGCCATTTTTCTGGAGTTGATCGCGGTAGAAGGTGCTGACGCGATCTCGGCTATCTTCTGTTGTCCATCGCGTCAGTAACTCAGCACTTTGTTCGAGGGGAAACTCGCCTGTGGAAGTGGCTTCAACCAGTGTTGCGTTGGGATAGGTCGGAACCTCAACGGGAAACTTGGGCGGAAGCTGAACCTGCGACGCTGGAGTGGGCTGCGAGTTGCTTGCATCAAGCGGGCTGGGGCTGCTGTTGAGTCTAGGATCGGCAGCAAAGGTATCTTGAAGGGACTTGCCTGCTGGACCGGAGCAGCTAGCTAAAGGCACGAGCAAGACGGCAATTAAACCAAGCTGTGTGGAGATTCGTTGAAGTAACACGGGCGCACCGACCAACCTTAGAAAAATTACTTCCACCCTAGCGCAGATAAAGCGGCTCTGTCAGACACCCCTATTCGCGATCGTCTTCTAGCATTTTTTGCAAGCGCGATCGCTCTTCGCCATAGCAGCCCTTTAATCCCAGCCGAGCAGCTTCTAGTTCTTGAGATTCTTCTGAAATCACCGTAAGTTTTTTAAACCACCAGTGGTAAAACGTGGGAAATTTTACCTCTTCCTGAGCGACTTCTAAAAGTTCTAAAGCGCGTTCATGGGCAGTCGGTCTGCAATCTGACTCGCAAGGTTGCTGGAGGAGAAGGCTGGCGCGATCGCGCATCTGGTTCCGAATTTCGGAGGATTTAAGTTTAATACAGTCGTGACAAACATCTCCTTGCAGCAGTCCGTGATCGCTGTAGAGAAGAGCGCGAAGTTTTCCTGCTTCAAAGAGTTGACCGCAAGTTGTACATAGTAGTTTTTTAGGGCAAGTCGCTAAGGTGCGCTCAAGATGAATTTTCATTTTTACTATACAGTCAAACTCAAATTCTAGTTGTATCCTAGATTTCCTAAGTTACTAGATCCCGGTTAAGATGCGCTTCTAATTTTGCAATTCTCTATATTAAAAAATCTCGCATTTCAAATAAATAAGGGGTTCAAATAAAGCTACTTTTTGGTTCATGAATCGCCAAACTGCAGGCTAAGCTGCTATTTGGCGATATGAAATTGCTAACCTAAAAGAATAAGCGGGTAAAATGCTGCTAGACTACGTGGGAATTTCATAACAATTTGAGCTAGGCAAGGTTGAGGTGAACGGACAATACGTTTCCAGAAAAGAGCTTTTGCAGGTGATTGATGATCACTGGATGCTAGAAGATCCCGATCGCAATGAGTATGCCTTTCTGTTCCGCTTGATTCAGGAGCGACACCGAACTCAGTTTGAGCAAACCTTTCAGCAGTCTACGCCAGAGCAATACGAAGCGGTGCAGCGTCATCTTAGGACAATCGACCAAGAGCGAAATCGTGCTGAAGAGATTCTCTATTGGCTTTATCTGGATAATGAATTGAGACAGCAAGGACGAACGTTTCCTGATCAGGTTGAAGCCAAACATAAAAGAGGAGATCGGTCGGTGTGATCTCCTCTCTAAAGTCATCGAATTGAAATTAAGCGAATGTGATCAAGCAAAGTGAAGCGAAGTTGCTAGAAAGATAGCTCCGACGATGCAGGCAATCAAGCCAAAGGAGCGATTTAAGACAGATGCTTTTTGACCCGATCCAGAACTCAGCTTGTAAGTGAGAAGGGCAATCGCAGCTTGAATCATGGTAAACCCAATTAAGTAAGCCACCACAGACGACGCTTCTGCACCAACAATGGCTTCTCCGTAAGCATAGCCATGAAACAGTCCTGCGATCGCAAATAGGCTGGCTAAACTAGCAAAACTAAACCGTTTGCCCAGCACTAAAATTGCTCCGAATGCAATGACCGAAAGAGCAATCACACTTTCTGTTGCAGGCAAATTTAAATTTAAGAGATGAACACCTGTGCCCATCATTGCGGAAATCAGAAAGAAAATAGGCAGACGCCAACCGCGAGAATAGAGGGTAGATAGTAATCCGATTGCAACAATAGACGCCAAATGATCTAGCCCAATAACGGGGTGCGCCAATCCCGACAGAAATCCTTCCCATCCACTAGACGGCATTTTGCCATCCATCAAATGGTGGGCTGCCGCTGGCTGAAGCGTCGCCAACCAGCCGCACCCTGCAAGGGTGCTGACTTGAACAATAGCGACTGGATTTAATTTCTGTTGATTCATCTATACCTCGCAGATGAGTAAAGGACGTAGACCCAAAGCGGCGGGTATTCTGACTGATCAAAGTTGGAATCTTAAATCCTACTGTGACTCACAGTTGCGGGACAGCGGCAGACTCACACTGCACTTTCCCCTTTACTTCTGATGGCTGCTTTCCATCAGAACCGCTTTGTTGCAAATAAAGGATTGCGAGAGGTCAGTCTATCATGATCTCAGTCGCTCACTTGTAAATAAATGCGATCGCAAGAATTGAGCGATCGCACATCAATATAAGAATGCGTTCCTCATCAGTGGAATAAAAGAGGCTTCTACATTTACGGTGCAATCCAAATCTATATTTAACTCCGCTTTGCGCTTAAATTGTACTGTTCTGTTGCCGTTGGTGTTTTTATCTCTGCTACTCCTTGCAGCGTATTTCCGACAATCTTGCCATTAAATTGAATGTTGACATCTTGATTATTAAACTTTTGACGTTGTTGTAAGCTAATGCGATCGCCGACTAATTGAACCTGCGGCAAGCTGATGGTCTGCCCTCCTACTTTTACCGTGGCTCTGACGGCTTGAAAGGCTTGATTGACCTGCACGGTATAAGGTAGTTCTTGCCCAGCTTTTGTTGTCATAGTTCCGCTCCAATTGCCGCTCACGTTGGCTGGAACAACCCAATAGTAAATGCTGCGGGGACGCCCCCCGTCATTGACCAGAATGGTGCGATCGGGCTTCCAGTCCCCCATGCCAAACGCGTGAGACACGACGCGCGACCCTGGTTTTAGGTCACTGAGCAATTTGGGACGGAGTTGGACGTTGATTTTAGGCAGGAGATAAAGGGTCACGACCGAAGCGTTGCGAAAGTCGGTTTGAAAGAGGTCTTGCTGAAGAAATGTTGCGCGTGTAGCAATTCCGAGCTTCGCCGCACTCGCCTGACTCCGCTGCACTAATCCTGGATTGATTTCAACGCCAACGCCTGTTGCACCAAACTGCTGCACAGCAGTCAGCACTAATCTGCCATCGCCAGAACCCAAATCGTACACCACATCGTTTGATTTGACGTTGGCGAGTTTTAGCATGGCATCGACTACATTCTGAGGAGTGGGAACATAGGGTACATCAGGCTTGATCGGAAGGGGTGTAGGAGGCGTTTGCGCGATCGTTGCAGATAGACCCACGGAAAAGGACAGTGCAGCGGCACTTAAGCCGACTAATCTTAGCAATTTGGAACTCGGTTGAGCTGATCGCATCGCTTCTCCTCACAACAGCACTCTTCTACTAGCTCAAAATGCCGTTCTCCCTCATCTGTCCTAATGCGGAGGTTATGCAATTTCAAGCACTGTGTTTCAAGCACTGTGTTTCAAGCACTATACGGATTGCTGTTGATACGCTAGATACATCGCTTCTAAGAATAAGTCTGGTGTCATCTCAAATGGCAAATCATGCAATCCAATCAGTGTTCTCGCTTGTCTTGCTAACTGAAGCCCCAATTGACTTTTAGCTTTTGGCTCCATTAAGGTGCGACGCTGGAGATATTCCCGAATAACCGCAAAATCGTCGGGTAGCAATGCGCTAATGTTGGTGGTTTGCAGTAGCTGCTCAGCGAGTGGTTGCGCATCAGGTAGAAGAGCAAAATTGGCAGATGTAATTACCGTTTCTTCTTGAACCACTAATGTTCCGGCGGCCCAATCTCCCAAACGCTTCTCTCGTTTTGTAAATAGGATGAGCAGCAGTCCGATTGAGAGAAAATCGTCAATTGGTCGGAGCAACGATCGCAGGGCAGCTTGCGCGAGTCCGACCGATTGACCATTCTCGCGAATCACTCGAATTTTGGTATATCGTTTGCCCGGCGTTTGCCCTTGCCACAGCGTCTCAAAGCCTACGAAGTAGCCTGTGTAAACTGCAAAATATAGGAGCCACGACAAAGCGGCTAACCACAATTCTAGAGTGTCAACGTTGGCTAACCCCCGAAAATAAATTGGCAGATTATAGGCGAGCAGACCCCACAAAAGGATCACGGCAATCAGCAGCAAACCCCAAACGGCATAATCGATCAACAGCGCGATCGCACGATTGCCAACGCCAGCTAGCGTAAATTCGAGGTCAACGCTTTCGGGAGTGCGGACTTTGACTTGATTGAATAACGGCATAAAGGATGAGCGGTTGCAGTGAGTCGCCTTGCACTAATTGCGGGGTGTATCGTTTGTAGAATTGCGAAATTCGAGGTCAACGCCTTCTCGACGAGTGCGAAGATCATAATAAACTACCGCTTTGAGCGTTTGCCAGAACGGAAGTGTGAACAGACCAACTAATAGAAAGAGAAGAATTCCTGCTAGGCAAGCCAACACAAACCACCCAATTGCGGAAGCATCTTGAGCCTGAATTAAACTGGCTGTAGCAATGAGCGTGGGTACAACTGGAATAGCGGCCAATCCATACAAGGGCAGAGTTACCAACGTTGCGATCGCCAGAATAATTAAAATTCGGTTGGCTGACCCTTTTGAAAGGTTCCAGCTTCGTCCAATCATATCAAAGGCGTTGGTGTCACCTTCCATCGCGATCGCCACTTCTGGAATGTAGAAATGCGCCCAGAACCAAAAGTATATCGCTAGGCTGGCAAGCGAAACGAAGACTGCGAAGATGCCAGATACCCTCGGGTAGTCCCGAAGCGCGATCGCTGGAATCCCAATGATCAGTAGGTTCTGCACGATCGACAGGCCAAAGTTGATGCCAAACATCACGCACCCAACCGCAATGTGGACGAGCAAAAAGCTCCACATCCGGGGTCTGATCTGTTGAAGCGCGGTTCGGCTGTCTTCAGGCTGTCCGCTCAGTTCGCCATAGGCGAGGCGGGCAATGAGCGCAGAGTTGAGGCTCGATCGTGCCCCGCAATAAATCGCTAACCCAATCCAAGGAAAGATCAGCAGCAGCAAAATGAGCGAAACAAAATTCTGACCTTGGCTGAGGATGAGGGGTACGAAGGCGGCGGTGAGCAAAATTATCAGCGTGACCCACGGCAACATTGCCCAAAGAGTCGCTTTGACTGAAATGCTAAGGTAGGGCTTGAGGTGGGAACTGTAGAGCCGAAACCCAGCGCTGACGACGTTACCAGCGCTCATCGGTCTCATCGGGCTTGAATTCGTCATGATCACCGCCGCTGTAGTTAATCGGATGAACTTAAAGTTGACGCTATTTTAGGCAAGCTAACGAGTAGATTGTAGATTGTAATTTGTAATTCGGAGAAAGTTGCTCCAGAAGGGCATGTAGCGCTGCATACGCCATATTTGAAATTTCATTGGGCGATCGCTTGCCTTTGGGCGGTGGCTAAATCAGCGCCTCGACTGATGAAATACTGCGTCGCCTGATTGAGGCGTTCTTGCATGGAATGACGATAATTTCAGCCACCAAATTAAGAGGTTGAGATCCAGAAGCCTTCTTCTAACATGGCTTTCATTGCCGCTTGGATATCTTGAAGCGAAGAGTTGGTAATCTAAATGTCGAGCACCGCCATGAATGTACCTAGGACGGTGCCAAACACGCCAACCCAGGTTTTGAAAGAAACACGATCGTTTGGGTCTTCGCCTTGCGAATCGCTCGGCTGCGGGTAAGCAACGGTAGTCATAAGATGCCCTTTAAGAACGAGGCGGATACGGTTCTGGTGGATCTAGTAGCCCAAGACGACAGTAAATCGGCAGAACGAGTTGACGCAGGGCGGGAAGTTGGCGACCGAAAATGAGCGAGCCTGCAATACACACTCCTCCGCCCAGTAACAGCGTGCTAGGCGCACCGATGCGACTTGCTAGGCTCCCTGCTAAAAGGTTTCCAAATGTCACCATGCCGATGAAGGCGATCGAATAGAAACTCATGACTCGCCCCCGCTTATCGTCGTCCACAATGGTTTGCAGCACCGTATTGCTAGAGGTAGACTGCAAAATTAAACTTCCGCCTAAAACAAACATTGCAGGGAGTGAAATTAGCAGCGATCGCGACTGAGAAAATACGATCAGCGCGATACCAAAAATAGCTGGAGCGGCAGTAATGATTTTGCCGAGTCCTACAACACTCCGACGAGAACTGAGGTAAATCGCCGAACAAAGTGCCCCCAGTCCAGAGGTTGCCATTAGAAAGCCCAATGTCTCAGCCCCGCCATGCAAAATCTGGGTTGCAAAAATTGGGGCAAGAACTGTGTACGGCATCCCGGCTAAGCTAACCAAGGCAATCAACAGCAGAATCGCGCGAATTGGCGGAAACCCAAACGCATACTGAAAGCCTTCTTTCAGGCGTTGCACAACCGTATCGTTGGCTCTGTTGGATGCAGTCCGTGGCCGCGATCTCAATCGCATTGCCAGCAGTCCAATAATCACCGCTACGTAGCTCACTGTATCGATTAGAAAGCAGGTTCCAACTCCCACCGCCGCAATGAGCAACCCTGCGATCGCTGGGCCTACCAATCTTGCCGCGCTAAACATGGAAGAATTGAGCGCGATCGCATTGCCTAAATTCTCTCGCTGCTCAACGAGTTCGACCACAAACGCCTGCCGCGCCGGAATGTCGATCGCGTTCACGACCCCTTGAAAAACGCTCAGCAGGACAATGTGCCAAATATCAATCGTGCCTGTGATGGCGAGTACCGTTAATCCCAACGATTGCAGTAGCGATAACGCTTGGGTGGCAATCAGCACATGATGGCGATTCCAGCGATCGACAAATACCCCGGCGATTGGGCTGAGCAAAAAATTTGGCGCTTGTTGAGCAAACCCAACCACTCCCAAGAGTAACGCCGAGTTGGTTAAGCTGTAGACCAACCAAATGACCGCCGTCTGGGTCATCCACGTTCCAATCAGAGACAGTCCTTGCCCTGCAAAGAAGAGACGATAGTTACGCGATCGAAAGGCTCGAAGGACGGAGGCTAGCTGGCTCTGAGAGTTCATAGTAAAGATCGGCTGAAGAGAGAATACCTCAGAATTGCGGGGAGGCCTAAGTCGCAAAATCCGCAAGGAATCACGATTTTGATCTGAGGAAGAGGATGCGCTAGGACAAATAGAACCTCAAAACCGATGAAGAATGTATCCGTCCATAGAGAGGCCCTAGAGAGGATTGATGGCCCCCTCTCAACCCTCACTATTTGCCTGTCTCAACCGTTACTTCTGCCGACATACCAGGAGTAATAGTCTGCTCGTACCCACAAATGCTGTTGCTATCAAACACGACCTTCACCGGAATCCGCTGCACGACCTTGGTGAAGTTGCCCGTTGCATTATCAGGAGGTAAGAGAGTAAAGTTTGCTCCTGAAGCAGGCGATAAGCTGTCGATATGACCCGTAAATTCGTGACTAGGGAACGCGTCTAGCTTAATCTCCACGGCTTGTCCCGGACGCAGCTCGAGAAGCTGCGTCTCTTTAAAGTTTGCTGTCACCCAATATTGATTGTCTACGATCGCCAGTAGCGGAGTTCCTGGCTGCACTTGCTGACCGACTTCTACCGTTTTGTGCCCAATTCGACCACTTGAGCTTGTGCTTGCGCGATCGCGGCTTGAGCTGTACCAATGCCGCCTTGAGCCTGAGTATTCGCGGCTTGCGGATTTTTTGTCGCCAAATCAATCGACGGTGCAGAAAATTCTTCTAAGCTGAATATTAGGGTGCGGGGGATGCTGAAGGATTTGGTATTCTCAGCCTACTTCCCTGCCCGTGCTTATTCAGAACTCGCGTTACTTAGACATGACACAATTTTCTCAATCGCAGCCGATTCGAGTTGGCATTGTTGGGACAGGCTACGCCGCTAAACTCCGAGCAGAAACGATCAATGCCAACGATCGCGCCCAGTTGATTGGCGTCGCAGGACACACGCCTGAAACAACAAGCGACTTTGGCAACACGCATGGGACACAGACTTTTACCGCGTGGCAAGATTTGATCGGGTGCGATCGCGTGGATCTGGTGGTCGTTTCTAACCTCAATGCTCAACATGGTGCGATCGCGCGAGCTGCTCTAGAGGCGAATAAACATGTCGTTGTCGAATATCCGCTCTCGCTCAACGCGCAAGAAGGTGAAGCGCTCTTAACTCTCGCGAAACACCGAAATCGCTTACTTCACGTCGAACATATCGAACTACTCGGCGGCGTTCATCAGGCATTTGTTCAAGCCCTACCTCAGATAGGAACGCCATTCTATGCGCGGTACGCCACGCTCAGCCCTCAGCACCCGGCTCCACGCAAGTGGACGTATCACACCGAATTGTTCGGATTTCCCTTATCAGGAGCACTATCGCGGCTACATCGCCTAATTCACGTATTTGGAGCGGTGGAAACTGTCAGTTGTCAAAATCGCTATTGGAACCTGCAAGAGTCGTACTACACGGCTTGTCTATGCGAGGCGCAACTGCGATTCAAAAGCGGACTGATTGCCGATGTCGTGTATGGCAAAGGGGAAACCGTTTGGACGGCTGAGCGCAAATTAGAGGTGCAAGGCGATCGCGGTGCACTCGTGTTTGATGGCGATGTCGGACGGTTGGTGAATGCAGAGGGCGACCATGCGATCGCCGTCGGCGGTCGGCGGGGGCTGTTTGCCAAAGATACGGCGGCGGTGATCGATCATCTGCTGCACGGCGCACCGTTATATGTGGCATCAAAGGAAAGTCTCTATACGCTTAAGGTGGCTAATGCTGCTCAGCGATCGACAGAAACGGGGCGGACAGAATTGATTGGCGGATCGTGAGGATGACAGGGCACTCCTCAGCTTGGCGGTAATCCCTTACCGCCCCAACTTATTCGGGATGCCCTCACAGCCGCCCGGAATAGTGCCTCGACTCCTCGATCCGCCCCAAGCGCAGCAGTAGTAGCGTTGAGACTCTGACAAATCCTGGGCATCTGTAAAATCTGCTCCTTCAATCACAGCCCCTGTGTGAACCCCTGTTTTATAGTTCGGCGGCTCGGTGCGACTCCGGGGTGTTGCGGTTTCTTTATCGCCGTAGAAGAATCGCGTTCCCGTGAAATCGGCCCCCTGAAGCTTCGCGCTGACTAGAATGGTGCGGGCAAAGTTGGTCTTCACCAAGTCGCAGAAGCTCAGATCCGCCCGAATTAAATTTGCCTCCGTCATATCCGTCCAGCGCAAATCGGTTCGGGATAGATCCGCCCCTGCCAACATGACCCCCAAATCAATCACGCGCACGCCTCGGACGCGATCTTCGGCATATCCACCCGAGCCGTCAAGCATCGCCCGTCCTAAACGCTGATCTCGTTGTAGGGGCGTCAGTAACTTCGCACTCGATAAAAACCTTAAAATCTTCGCTTTGCCTGCGCCATCGACACTGCTCAGAATCGCCGCCGTTCGTCCTTCTGCGATCGCGCGTTCTTGTGGCCAATCTTCTAGCAAACCGTCCTCATCTAACACCAGATCTGATATTCCCTGAAAGTAAGTATCAATGGTTTGCTGTTGGGTAATGGTGTTTTGCTGAATGGTTAGATCTTTTGAAATCACATACTGTCGCCACGCCACGTAGACTGCCAGAATCGCGATCAAAATTTGCCCCAACGCCCCAAACACTTCACCCAACGCCCCGATCGCATCCCAGTTCAGTTGCGTATACAACTGCGCGATCGCCCGATCTACCCCCAGTAGTTTCAACCCTCCCGCCACGGCTGCTATGGCTCCGATCGAGCCAATCAAAGCGGATCGATCTTCCTCAGACATAAATTCAAGAAAGAACGGCTTTAAGGTCGGAATCAGCAATCGAATCGACAGAATAATGGCGACAAGAGAGCCAGCCAAGATGATCCAGACTTGATCGAAAACGAAGCCGACAATAATAATTCCGGTCGCAATCAAAACGATGAGCGAGACACCTATTTGAGGGCGTGCAATCGCTCGATGAGCGAAATAATCTGCGACAGAGCGCTGCTTCCCTGGCAGAGGAGACACCACCACTGGATACTCTTCTACTTCAGTCGGATGGCTGCTATGCCCGTTTTGAGTGGAGCTTGGCAAACGAGATGGGGCGGCGTTAGAAGCATTTGGATCAACAGACATAGCAGTAGAGAAGGCAATAGGGGGATGAAACGAGCAAAATCAGGCAGAACCAAACAGAAGAGTATAATCTCTCATGCCCTATCGTACTCGCTCGCTCGTATCCTCATCGCTTTAGTATGAGAGACTATTGATTATTTGTAGATAAAAGAATGAACTGGAGACTTTAGGAACTCCCAAGCTGTATATTTATCAGATAAATTAATTCCAACTGCCGACTTTGTAAGGTAGAGTCCATACAATCCAAATAAGAGCAGGATTGCTTTCATGCTATGAGTTCGTTTCACGATAAATTTCACAATAGATAATGCGGGTCAAACTCAGATCAAACGTTTGGTGGTTGGCTTCATGCTAGAGTTTGAACTTCTCAGAGCAATGACTCAAATATGTCTTCTTGATGACAAAATAGCGCTCAAATTCCTAAAATTGCATCCAAACTACCCGATTTAGAGTATTAATATTCTGTGGGTTAATGGATATGACTTGCGTGTGGAGTTCCGAGGTATGAGTTACGCCGTCCATCGAGAGCAATCGTCACTGGTAGAGTTGGCAAGATCGGGCAACTTCCGAGCGATCGCGGATTGGCTCAATGTGTTTTTGCTGCCTCACCATCTTCGCGCCCAAGTTGGCGCGGCGCGGCATCCAGGTCACCTCCAAATCGTTGTCGAGTTTCACCCGCTTCCCCAACTCAACGCCAAATCCCCAGAATTTCGTAAAAGTTTGGTGCGGTTTGTGTGTCGTCACCTCTGGAAATTGAATTCCGACGTGATTGAAGGTATCCAAATCACGACTAAATATGTGGATAAGCCACGCGTGCTGTGGCGTCAGTCTGCGCGGGTCGTGTCTCCTGCTAGACGGGCCAAGTTGTCCGCACAGCAGTTTGAAGACTCGTCGCGACCCGCCCATAGCCAACCTAACGTTGCTGCCCTCCGCTCGCGAATCCGAAAAGTCACGCTGCAAAAAGTTCAGTTTCGAGCGCTGCGATCGCTCCTGCTAACGGGCACAACTGCCGCCGCTTTTATCATGGGCTGCTGGTTAGGCTACGCAGATTCTCCAACAGAACAAACAACTGCAACGGCATCCAGTGTTACTGTGCCTCGCCCTGATACCGTTTCGATCCAGGCAAACGGAACGACAGATGCTGTCCCGGTCACCAAACTTGAGGGCAACCCCACCGCTCAAGACGATCGCGTTAACCTCCTGTTTAGCGGTGATGTCGCACTCACAGAAGGCTATTCTGACTTAGTGAAGGACGATCACAATTGGGCGTTTTCATCCATGAATGAATATCGCCAAGCCGATGTCGCGATGGTCAATCTAGATGCGCCCTTTACCACTCAAGCCAAACAGGATTCTGCCTACAAAGCCGATCCTGCTACTGTCGAAGTCCTGAAGAATGGCGGCGTTGATATTGTGAATTTGGCAGATAGCCGCACGATGGACTACCAAGCCGCAGGGTTAGAAGAGACGTTGAGCACCTTGGACAAAGCAGGGATTCAGTACGTCGGTGCAGGAGAGAATGCCAAAGCGGCTCAGCGTCCGAAGATTGTAGATGTGAAAGGTCAGCGGATCGCGTACTTGGGCTATTCTGAGGCGGAGTTGCAGGCAGCGGGCATCGCTAAAGCCGGGGTCAACCCACGTCAGAACGATCGGGTCGCGGCGGATATTCAAGCCATTCGTCCTCAAGTTGATTGGATCATCGTCAATTATCATTGGGGCGAAGAACTGGCGAAATATCCAGCGGATTGGCAGATTGACTTGGCCCACACCACGATTGATCACGGCGCAGATGTCGTTGTAGGGCACCATTCTCACATGTTGCAAGGGGCAGAAATCTATAAAGGACGCCCAATTGTCTACTCGCTTGGTAATTTTATTTTTGGCGAAAAAGCGTCAACCGATTACGATACTGCTGTTCTCAAAGTCGGCGTCAAGGATAAGCAAATGAAAGTCGAGCTTTTGCCCGTTGAGGTAAAAGGACTTCAGCCGAGCGTCGTCAGCGGCGATCGCGCCCAAGAGATTCTGCACCAGATCGAAAATGTCTCCGATACGTTTGCTCAACCGCTGCGATCGCCGATGATTCTCGACGCGCAATCCAACACAATTCTGTCTCAACCGGCTTCTTCGCCTAAAGCTCTAGCCTCTCCAACGGCAACGCCTTCAGAGCCCGCGTCAACGGAGTCCACACCCAGCGAGATCCCAACGTCCAGCCCTGAGCCACAAGCTCCGCTTACCGATGGAGCGTCAGAGACGCCTATTCCATCCGAAACGCCCATCCCGACCGAATCGCCGTCAGCTCCTGCTGCACCCGATCCTGCTTCGTCAAGTGATGACATCCCTAGTTCCAGCCCCCCATCCCCTTCGGACTCCTTAGAGACACCCTCTCCAGACCTAGACCTGAATCCAACACCAACTGATATTCCGCCTGAGTCTACCCCTGCTCAGCCTGAATCTACCCCTGCTCCAGAGTCGATTGCCCCATCGCCTGAGGCTACGCCTGAACCGACGCCCGATTCATTTATTTCTGATCCCAATTCCCAAGCGGCTCCCAATTCCTCCGGTCCGATGGTTCCTCAGCAGCCTACTCCCACGAATGCAGAGCCTTCCTCTGAGCTTCAGGGAGATGCGTCTATTACGCCTGCTGTGACTAGCGCCCGCAGCAGCTTAGAGCCAAGAAAGCGTCGCTACGCTGCGGTTCCGTCTGCTATCGAAGTTGCTCAACACCCTTAATTACTCAGAACGCCTGTGTTTTCCATTGAACGTCGCCGACAGCTATACGACATTTACGTTTTAAACAATCGAGAGTCCTTTTCTCGGTTAGAAGTTGTTCCCGAGCGGGGTGGCATCATCGCTAGTTGGCAGGTTCAGGGGCGGGAGTTACTCTACATGGACACCGAACGGTTTGCCAATCCGAGTATGTCGGTGCGGGGCGGCATTCCAATTTTGTTTCCGATCTGCGGCAATTTACCGGACAACACTTACATCTACGACGGGCAATCTTATTTGCTCAAACAGCACGGATTTGCACGGGATTTGCCGTGGGAAGTGGTGGCTCAGCGCACTGACGATCGCGCAAGTTTAACGATTGCATTAGCGAGCAATGCTCAGACTCGCGAGGTCTACCCGTTTGATTTTCTGCTGGAGTTTACCTATACGTTGCAAGGGCAAGCTCTGACGCTGCACCAACGTTATACCAATCGCTCCTCCGGGCGGATGCCGTTCTCTGTAGGATTCCACCCTTATTTTCTTGCGCCAGACAAAAGTCAGTTACGGTTTGAAGTTCCCTCTGATGAGGCGATTGATCAAATTACGAAGCAACCCCAGCCGTTTTTCAACACATTTGATTTTGACCAAGCCGAAATTG
Organism: Myxacorys sp.; assembly: GCF_059501405.1. Classification (NCBI taxonomy): domain Bacteria; kingdom Bacillati; phylum Cyanobacteriota; class Cyanophyceae; order Leptolyngbyales; family Leptolyngbyaceae; genus Myxacorys; species Myxacorys sp. Next base: position 50,483 of record NZ_JCACCM010000087.1, on the reverse strand, counting down.
ATTGGATTTTTCCGCACCTTTCTCGACAAAGCGCGAGTGTTTCTGATTTGAGTCGCCATACTCGAATTACGTTGAGTTATGGCGATGCCTTTCCATCGTTGGTTTTTTGGACAGTAAAGGGGAAAGATTTTTACTGCCTAGAGCCGTGGAGCGCGCCCAGAAATGCGCTGAACGCGGGAGAACGCTTGCTCTATTTAGACCCCAATGCCAGTCTAGAAACAGAAGTTGCATTGAGTGTAGATTTCATTTAGGCCATGCGGACTAATTAGGATTTTGATCACAAAAAAGCGCGATCGGTAGAGTTGATCGCGCCGTTAAATAGAGTTAGCTGAACAAAACCGAATTAGCTCGCTTTCACCGCCCGACGTTGGCGAGAGGCGGCTAACAGACCAACCAATCCCAACCCTGCTACCGTCGCGGGTTCAGGAACCGACACTGGTTCTACCAACACCGATCTGAGGGCGTAATCTGAGTAGCCTGCACCCGTATTGGCTCCAGCAAGCGCCGTCAGATTAAATCCTTTGATGCTGTTGTTGCCAAACGGATTGTAAATGGCATACAAGCCTGCCTTGCCGAGAGAGGAGACGATCAGGTTCGCCACTGTGCCGTCGGCTCCGCTCCAAGTTGCAGAGTCTTTTCCGGTCACTTTTAGGGTTCCGGTTAGGGTTGTGTCTGCTGAAGTGACGATCGCGGCTTCAAACACCTTGTCGCCGTAAGCCGGATTATCTGGCGTATTCGGTGGATACAAGAAACTTAGCTGCAATTGTGACAGGATCGCGGCTGTATTGAAGCCTACTTGTAGTGTCTCGTTCGAGTTAATTTCGCCGCTTGCTGGATCTTGGTTGATCTTCGTCAATCCATTCTTAGCCACGCCAATGCCTGTCAACCCTCCCACCTTTTTTTGAGTGAGAACATTGTCGCTTGCAGAATCAATCGGATTTGTGGTCGCGGTGAGGGTGAAGAAACCATTGACGTTACTGCAAGAGTGAGGACCGAAACTACTGGTACTCGGTTTAAAACACTGACTGATCACATCGTCTGCCGTGAAGGATGCGGCATGAGCGGGCGCAGTGGCAAACGCGATGCTTAAGGGCACAGCAAGGCTGCTTGCGCTACCTAAAACACGGGTAAAGATGGAGAAGCGCTTGGACTGAATCATAGAGATGGGTAAGAGTGCTTGAAATGGTTAATAAGGTTGGGGGCATAGTGTTCTTTAGATCAGGTTCTGCAATTCAGGAGGGCGCTGTCAGGTTACAGAAGTAATGCATTAGTTGCGTATCTGAATGTTATTACTGATACACAGAAATGAGTATCTTCCGCAGTTTCTCTTTATTCAAACTTTAATTTAGAAGACTGTTCGTAGAGTTCACGTATTCCAGCTAAATTAAACATTCAACTAAACGATACAGTTCTACGTACAACCTAAGTAGCTTATCTTTTGTCTTCCAACTAAAACTGCCTCGGTTACTAAAAAACATCGCTGTTGCCTGTGTAAATACCGGTACAGCGATGCTAATCATTTCTAGAGAGTGTTTAGAAATCCGGACGACTTCTTACAAGGCAGACTTGGCTAACTCTGCGACTTGTTCCATTTCGTCATTGGCGAGCGTTTCTAGAGCTGCTTTTGCCTCTGGTGTTTTTAACTGACCCAACGCTTGAGCAACCCGATGCCGAATTTGCCAATCTGGACTTGTCGCGTAGGGAATCAGCAATGGCACTGCGCGATCGTCGCCTAATTCACCTAATGACCCGATCGCGGCGGTAATCACCAAATCGCTCTCCGAGTTCAGCGCATCGGCTAAGAGATCATAGCCCCGCGCATCGCCCAGTTCTCCTAGCGCTGCCACAATACTAAAGCGCACTAACCATTCTGGGGTTCTTTGATATAGCTTCTCTAGATCTTCGTAAGCTTCGGTGAGATGCAATCCGCCAATCGAGTCGGCGGCGGCCGCTTGAACATCCGGCTCTGGATCAAACAGGGCGGCTTTCAGTAGTGATAAGGATTCCGAACGGTTTTGCTCGCCGAGCGATGCCAACTGACTGACAGCAGCATATCGGACGCGCACATTTTCATCGGTGACAGAGGGTTTGATTAAGTCGTATGCGATCGCAGGATCAAGCTGTCTTAGATGATTTACCCCGCGCAAGCGATCGCCAAAATTGTTTGATTCTAGAAGTTCTTTAACACTATCTGGTGTAGTCATGCGATACAAATTTTGTAGTCTATCTGCTTCACTATTTTCCCTTGTTGTGGCGCTCTAACTTTGCTCAGCTGCCATTGCTCGAACAATGTCGCCACGCGTCAGGATGCCAACAATTTGCCCAGACGCATCAATGACGGGAAGCCGATTGACTTGGCGATCGTGCATTAATTTCGCCGCTTCGGACAGAGGTTTCTCTGGCGCGATCGTGACTGGATTAGAAGACATCACTTCTCCGACGGTTTGACCCAAGGCTTTGTGGAGATCCTTTTCGTATCGACCCGGATTTTCTAGATAGATCACGCTATCCAATAGCATGATGTAGGCAGGAGGAGTGACATTGGTTTCGCGCCACATTAGATCGGTTTCTGAAATGACACCGACGAGTTGACCCGCTTCATCTGTAACCGGAAGCCCGCTAATGCGTTTCTCTGCAATGGTTTTGATCACTTCGGATAAGGGAGTCTCAGGCTTGACAGTAATGGGAGCGGGGGTCATTACATCTGCGACAGTTTTTGCCATGAGCTTAGTGCGGCTGAAAGGTCTTTACGATCATTATGAGAGGATTGCAGGAGCCACATTCGCTCCAATTCATAGGATGTAACAAAGCGAGAAATGGCGCTAGTTTGAAGGACGCCCTACATTCTATGAGCGACTAGCGATCGCTATTTAACTATTCTCATAAACGACGTAGATGTGTCATCTCTCAAAGGTTCGGGGTCGCGCACTCAGTTGCTCTAGCGTAGCTTCTAGAACCGCATTCGTTTGTCCAGATACCGAAAACACAAGCGCTTCTCGGTAGACCCGTTGGGCAGGATGTGATGTAGAATTCGCGGCACCGCTTGAAACGACGATCGCAGCATGGGCACAGCGAACGGCTAATTCGATTGACCAAGCTCTTAGGTTGAGGTTTGTCTCGAAGTGGGGAGACTTCGGTTGAGCCGTGTAGATGGCGTCGCGACAAGCGGCGAGTTCGTCAATTAAAGCCTGTTGAACAGCGATAGATTTCTGCTGCGTTACTGCTTCTACGATGTCTAATCCCGCTTGAGCGCATCCCAATGCAAAGAAACTGTGGTTGAGAACATTGGCGCGATCGCTCTTGTGAATGGCTCTCGCAGGCAGTACAAAGGCGATGTGAGAATTTGGTAAAAACCATTCTGTTAGCTCAGCCGTGACGGTGTTCGTCGAGGTGATTGCGGCGAGTGACATCGGTTCGCTGAAGCGAATCTCTCCGTTTTGCAGCGTGTCTTGGAAGGGCACGATGCCATACACCGCTTGACCATCAGGTAACAAGGCGGCGATCAGAACATCCTGAAAGAAGTTGAATCCCGTAATCCATGGAATGTGTCCGTGCAATCGATAGCCGCCTTCGACTGGAACCGCTTTCAGGGGCGGGTTGTGCTCTCGTCGCAAATGCGAGAATCCAATTCCAACCAACTTTTGACCGTTTGCTAAATACGGAAGATAGGTTTGTTTCAGCCATTCGTTCTCGCTCTTAAGCAACATTGAAGCCGCGCTCTGATGTTGCGTTTGCAGAAATGCTAATGCTCCAGAGAAGCGGGCAATCAGTTCTTGAACGGCGTAATAGGTCAAAGCATTAACGTTCCAGCTTTGAGGCAGTCTTAACGCTAATAACTGCCGTTCTGCTAATCCTTGAACGGCAGAACGCAACGCCTCCGGATCATGATCGATCGCGTTTGCATGAGGGGCGACCTGCGATCGCAGATAGGCTTCTGTCATTTCAAGAATCGCGGAGTCTTGCATCATTCTGAAGATAGAAAGTGTGAGTGCGGTTGGAAGCTTGTTTGTGTAAAGTGATTCTTCTTTCCATCCTATCGACTTGAATGCTTGGCGGTGATATCTGAAAGACACGCCATAATCAGGAAGTTAGCGATGAGGATCAAGCATGGAGTTTGCAACGCTCGGGGCTGCTGTTCTCAAAATGGTTGCGCCACCTGTGGCAAAAGCGCTGTTGACGCAAGTGAAAAGTCGGCTCAATCCGACAGAGCTTGAAGCCGCGCTAACGAAGGGAATGCAAGCGGCTGATAGTGAACATGAATCAGGTCTTGATCCTTCTAAAATGCTGTTTCGTCGATGTCCTGATAAGCCAAAGCGAGATTTTTTGGAAGCTGCCTTGAAGCATCCAAGTGCATTGGGTGAGTTACAAAAGCCTTTAGAAGCGCAAGGACTTCCTGATGTGGCGTGTTTGGTCAAAGTTTTTTCGCAGGTTAAGACAGATCAACACGTTGACCTAAATGATGCGATTCTTGAGCCTTGGATTAAAACGTTTACGCACGCTTACGTTCAGGAGACCAGCGCCTATATTGCGCTTCGAGTTGCTCAGGACGATTATCTAGAGCAGTTGGCAAACTGGTTTGATGATGTCAAATTTGCGGGCGTTGCGATCGATGGGCAGGAAGTTGATCGGGCAAATCAGCTCCTGCAAATCTTTGTGATGCCGGATGTTCAAGAAGAAGTAACGCGGACTGGGTTTGCGTATGTGATCGCTCAAGACTCGGCTCCAGATCGACAGGTTGTGCTGTTGGCAGAACAGCGATATTACTCCAATCTTGAGCGAACCGGACGCAAACTCTCGGCGCGTCAGTTGTTGCAGCAGCCCAATCGAACCAAAGCCGCCGTTCTGTTGGGTGCGCCAGGGTCAGGAAAGACGACGCTATTAAGTTATTTTGCGATCGCATTAGCAATGCAAGCCAAGACATTAGCAATGTTAGCCGATCCGTTACCAATGCCAGGCGGTACACAAGCAATGTCAGGCAATCCGTTACCAATGTCAGGCAATCCGTTACCGATGTCAGCCGATCCGTTACCAATGTCAGCCGATCCGTTACCAATGTCAGGCGGTACACAAGCAATGTGGGACAACGCATTGGCAAGGTCGTCCGATGTAAAAGGATTGCAGCCCCATACAGAAGAATTGCCGCTACCGATCTTAGTTCGGATTCGCGATTGGGCACGATTTCCAAACCTCTCGCTGCTGGAGTATGCGCGACACTTCGCTGAGAAGACGATGGAGGTCAAGAAGTTACCTGTCGGATTTTTTGAGTATTGGCTAGAGCGAGGCAAAGCGCTGATTCTGCTGGATGGGTTAGATGAAGTTGCCGAAGATGCGAAGCGCTATGACCTTGTGCAACGGATCGAAAACTTTTTAGGACAGCATCGCGAAAACTTTGCGATTATTACCTCTCGTCCGGCAGGCTATAAACGCGACTTTTTCCGCACGCATGAGTATCCGCACTACGAGCTTTTGATGTTTGATGACCCCAAAATGGAGGAATTTATCAATCATTGGTATGACAGTCGGATTCCAGACAAAGCGGAGGCAGAGCGGAAGAAGGAGAGCTTGAGAAAAGCATTGGGGGATAACGATCGCATCAAATTGCTGGCGAGAAATCCATTGTTGCTGACAATTATTGCGTTGATTCATCGCTACTATGCAGTGCTGCCCAAAGAACGCCATAAGATTTATAAAAAATCGGTGGAGACACTGCTAATTTCTTGGGATGCCCTGAAGGAATTAACGAACCATACAGTATTTAAGTATCTGGATCTGGATGATGTGCAACGGTTGATGGAGCAATTAGCGTATTGGATTCATACGCAGGGCAGTACAAGCGATCCAGAAGGCGGAACGCTAATTGATAAAGATGAACTGCTTGAGCAATTAACCAGATTGATCAAAGCACGAAAACCAATTCAGCTTGATCAAGCAAGGAATGAGTCAAAGCGCTTTCTACAACTAATTCGAGAGCGAACCGGATTGCTGAATGAACAAGGGCAGGACTGTTACGCCTTTGTTCACAAAACACTTCAAGAATATCTTTGCGCTCAGGACATTATGTATCGTGCGGATGATGAGGATGATTTTGACATTGTCCTGTCATACATTAAAGACTATTTGCATAATCCACATTGGCGAGAGGTCTTGCTGTTACTGGTTGCTCAACAGAAGCCGAAGAAGGCTGCGAAAGCAATTCGTGCCATTTTAAAGAATGGTAGTGAATACGAGCAATGGCTACATCGAGATTTAATGTTTGCTGGAATTTGTTTACTAGAAGATCCGAAAGGACTTCAAGCAACTGCTCAAGATTTAATTGCAGAAGTGCTGTCTCGTTTAGTTCAACTGAGTATGAAGGATGACAGATCAACTGGTCGAGAAGCTAAGAAATTGGTTGAAGAAATCATCTTCAATTTAAGTGAAACATCTTTTGCAGCAGATGCTCTAGAACACATCAGAGCTTATAGGGACAGAATCTCTCACAGTTATCTAGTGAAAAGTCAAATGCTGCTAGGAAATCATGAAGAGGCATTAGAATCTCTACTCATTCTGCTCGAAGATCGATTGTCGTCTCAATGGGCACTTGAGATGCTAGGGAAGAGTAATAAATTCGTTGAAGCTTCTAAGTTTTATGTTCAAAGATTAATCTCGATATTTAATGGAGAGGCTAGCATAGCTAAAGCTTTAGAAAAGCTGAAATATAGAGATGAATGGGTTGACGACGTTCTTTATGAAGACAGCTACGATGAGGCGTCTAGGCGAATATCATATGATGAGTATCTCCGAGAAGAATTGGAGGAAGCAAAAACTTACTATGCAGAAGTCAATGTACTTATCTCAAACCTTAAGAATGGTTCTGAGTCAGCCATTGATCAACTGATTGATTGGCTAAGCTGTGAGGAGTACAATGTTGCCTCGTATGTTGCAAAGGCTTTGGGTGAAGCAAGTAGCCAATTTAGTTCAATCATTCCAAAACTATTGGAGCGCTTAGAAGATGAATCTTTGATGTTATTCAACGGAATCATTGAAACTTTAGGCAACTTAAGTAATCCCTCTAACGAAGTGATGCAGTTCTTGATAGCGTGCTTAAATAAACGAAATTACTGGCTGATATGCGTTACAGCAGCGGAATCATTAGGAAAACTAGGCAACTCCGATAGCGTTATTGTAAGTGAACTACTAACTTGGCTGGAACTCGACGATGACGCTGCGGAGAATCCCTATTCGCTGAAATCCACAGCAGTTAGGATAATAGGCAAATTGGGCAAGAAGTGCGATCGCGTCCTTCCCCTACTCCTCGATTGGATTGAACGCCATCAAGACTCAGAGTATGTCGGAGCAGGAATTGATGCACTGTGGAAAATCGTGGAAGGATAATAGGGAATATAGTCAAGAAAGTGCGATCATATTAAAGTTGTCAGTCAATGCAGAAGACTTGTAACCCGATCCAATCGCTCAATTCATCTCGTCTTGCTGAGCGCTACCAATTTTTGTTGAACGCTCCGGACGAAAACTCTTCTAGAGCTTGTTAAAGCCGTTTTTCACATCAATCTTCGTTGAACATCGCTTTTTGCAGAGGATGCACCGTATTATCAATTACGCCGTCATTGAAGTAGCTCTTTAGGGGTTGCTCAATCTTCTTGCTGTCAGTTTATCGATTAGACCTGTTATGTTTCCTGCCATCTTCCTCGATAAAGACGGAACGCTGATTCCTGACATTCCTTACAATGTTGATCCAGACAAAATTGAATTATCAACTGGAGCCGGATTAGCCCTACGATCGCTCCACCAATCTGGCTACAAATTAGTCATTATCTCTAATCAATCGGGAGTTGCGAGAGGATACTTTCCAGAATCAGCATTAGTGGGGGTAGAACGGCGAATTCGAGACCTACTGGAGATGTTTGACGTTCCTCTGAGCGGATTTTACTACTGTCCTCATCATCCAACTGGCGAAATGGCGTCCTATGCGATCGCATGTCAGTGCCGTAAACCCGAACCTGGGCTCCTGCTTCAAGCTGCGCAAGAACATCACCTCGACTGTACCAAGTCGTGGATGATTGGAGATATTCTCAACGATGTAGAAGCCGGACGAAAAGCGGGTTGTCAGACCATTCTGCTAGATAATGGCAACGAAACAGAGTGGATTCTCACTCCCGAACGACTTCCCCACTATCGGACTCGAACCTTGGCTGAGGCAGCTGAAGTGATTCATACTCACACATCAATCCATTAACGAATCCACGAATGAATCCGCCTTAAGGCTGTTTGCTCCGCATTAATTGTTCTGTATTAGTCATTTATCTCTCAAATTCATAAAAAAATATCCATGAGTAACCTGTCACGCATTGTCGAAAAATTTTCAGACTTGCGGGTTCTCGTGATTGGCGAGGCAATCCTCGATCGCTACCTGTATGGTTGTGCAAATCGGTTTTGTCAAGAAACTCCGGTTCCGGTTGTGACGCTTTCCCATTGCGAAAATCAGCCTGGAGGAGCCGCGAATACCGCCGTGAATATACGAAGCCTGGGAACTCAGGTCACTTTGCTGTCGGTGGTTGGTAATGATGAAGAAGGGAGACTGCTACAACGCGCCTTGTTAGATCATCAAATTGATATTGATCCAATGCTTGTAGCCAGCGATCGAACAACGCTGACAAAACAGCGCGTCATGGATGAAGACAGACTACTGCTTAGATTTGATCAAGGAACGACTAACACCATTACGGCCAGTCTTGAACACGAAATCATTCACTATCTAACGCAGCATTTTTATGATTATGATGCTGTGATTGTTTCTGATTATGGATACGGGATTTTAACATCAGGCGTGATTGATGCAATCGGTACTCTGCGCAATATAGAACCTACGTCGCCGCAATTTCAGCACTCTAAAACGCTGTCTAAAACCCTAGTTGTAGATGCCAAAGCACTAGAACGCTATAAAACGCTCAACGTCACTGCCGTTAAGCCTAACTACGAGCAAGTTACACAACTTCTACCTCAAACCAGTTCAGAACGAGACTTATCGCGAGTTGACTGGATTATTGCCCAAACCGCACAAATTCTAGCGGCAACCGGAGCGCAGATGGTTGCCGTAACGTTAGATCAAGAGGGGGCAATCATTTTGCAACCTCAAACTTCCCCGCATCGGATTTATGCCAATCCAGTTTGTCCGACTCGCACCATTGGAGCCGGGGACACCTTTACCGCTACTCTTGCGATCGCGCTGGCGGCTGGGGCTTCTCCCACCGATGCGGCCGAACTAGCGGCGGCAGCAGCAGCCCTGGTTGTGAGCAAAACAGGCACTTCTATTTGCACAGCTGAAGAATTGCTGGCTCATCTTTCATCAGTTGTTCACAGCGCCTAGGCGTTTTTGTATTCCGTTCTGTATTCCTTTCGTATTGCATGTGGAACCAAGCTAAGAATCTGCTCTGCATTCGCCTAGACACGATTGGCGATGTGTTGATGACCACTCCCGCCCTTCGCGCCCTCAAAGAATCCGTACCCGGCCGCCAAATTACGCTCCTGACCTCTTCTGCGGGAGCCGCGATCGCGCCCCTGATTCCCGAACTCGATCACTTCCTGATTTACGATTCGCCTTGGCTAAAAGCCACTGCCCCTCGCTCGAGTCCCCGTCCTGAATTCGAGATGATCGAGTTTTTGCGATCGTTTCACTTCGATGGAGCTGTCATCTTTACGGTTTATAGCCAAAACCCGCTGCCATCTGCCTTTCTGTGCTACATGGCAGAAATTCCTCTGCGCTTAGCTCACTGCCACGAAAATCCCTATCAGCTGCTGAGCGACTGGATTAAAGATCCAGAACCCGATGGCGGAATTCGCCACGAAGTTCAACGGCAGCTTGATTTAGTTGCTCACATTGGCTGCACAACGCAGAATGAACGCCTATCGGTGCAGGTGGAAGAGCGCGATCGCACCACCATTACCGCTCTCCTCCAACGCCTTAAAATTGACAGAATTTCTCCTTGGGTCGTGATTCATCCTGGAGCAACGGCAGCTTCTCGTCGCTACCCCCCAGAAAGCTTTGCTGCCGTTGCCGATTGCCTCATCTCGCAGCAAGGATGGTCTGTTGTGTTTACCGGAACCGAATCAGAGCGTGACTTAGTAAACCAGATTCAAGCGACGATGAACGCCCCCTCTCATTCTTTGTGCGACCTGACGTTAGGCGAGTTTGCTGCCTTAATCGAAGCGGCTCCGGTTCTCATCTCTAACAATACAGGCCCCGTTCATTTGGCGGCGGCTACCGGAACGCCTATCGTCGATTTGTATGCGCTGACCAACCCTCAACATACCCCGTGGCAGGTTCCAAACCGAGTCTTGTTTCACGATGTTCCTTGCAAATATTGCTACAAAAGCATTTGTCCAGAAGGACATCAAGATTGTCTTCGGCAAGTGACACCCGATCAGGTCGTGCAGGCAACAGGAGAGTTAATAGCGAAATGAGAGATAAGTGAGGACTTTGGGATCTCTTCTGCAACGCTTTGTGAGAAGAGGCATGACCAACGTTGGTTGGTCGATGAACTCTGACAATTTTCACTAAGGTGAAGGAACAGATTTTTGGCAAAGCGTTACCAAAAGCATTCTCTAACTCTTTCGTGCCCTATGTCTCTACCCTTTCTTCCTCCCTCTTTCGACAATTCCTGATTCCATCCTTCGGCAGATTGGATTTGAGAAATCAACTTGATATTCTTTGAGTGTTGAAACAATTTTTTTAGGAGAACGAAATATGTTGAATCTAATCGCTTGGGCTATCTTAGGATTGATTGCAGGTGCGATCGCGAAAGCAATCTATCCAGGTTCACAAGGTGGCGGCATCGTTGCGACAATGATTCTCGGTATTGTTGGTGCATTTATCGGAGGCAGCCTGTTTAACCTGCTCTCGACGGGAACGCTTTCTTTCGCTGCAACAGGTCTGAGCATTGGTGGTATTTTCGTTGCTGTGATTGGTGCGATTATTGCAATCTTCTTGTGGGGCTTGCTCACCCGTCGTGCGGCGTAAGCTCTTAATATAAGTTAATTCAGTACAAGATTGCTTTAGGGGTTTTAGCGTCTTAAAAAAAATCAGGGTTCTCTCCAGTGCGACGGCTGGAGAGAACCCTTTAGTTTTATCAGGGCACACAAGCTAAAATTCACCTCTTTACTGCTTCAAGCAGTTCTTAGTTCGTTGGAAGCCGTACTTCCAACCCTCCCTCTTGTCGGGCAACCTGCTGTGGTGCATTCAAGACAGGTAATATTGCTTTTCTAAAACCGTCCTCCTCGCCCTTCTTCCTTGGGTTTCGCCTTGTTCACCCGAAGTTGTCTACCCATCCACTCTGCTCCATCAAGTTCACTAATTGCCGTATCTTCGTGAGCGTCCTCTGCCATCTCAACAAACGCAAAACCGCGCATCCGGCCCGTTTCGCGATCGGTGGGCAGAACGACCCGCTTCACGGAGCCGTACTCTGCAAACACAGATCTCAAATCTTCATCTGTCGCTTGGTAAGACAAGTTTCCAACGTATATCGTCATGAGAAGGGTCATCCGAACAAAGAGCAAAACGAATTCTTGAGCGCCCTATCGCTAAGTTGTCGATCGCTTCGCAGTAGAAGCAAGGCGGTTAGACCGACTCAGAATCTAGTCTAAATATTGCCCTTAGTTGCAAAATTAATTTTGTCACCCGCAACACATTTACTGAGTAAAGTTGCAGATCTGTAGGGCAAAGTTTCTTGATCCCCAAGTTTAACCGCAATTGCTAAGATCGATTTTGCTGTTTTGCTGTGTTTCATTTTTGCGTTCCGCTTCAATCCCTATCACTCCTCTCGTTCTCAATCACCCCTCAAAGACATATAAGTAAATTTAATAGCTATTTTTACCTAATTTAGGTGGGTGATTGGTCAGATTCGGCATACGGGATGAGTAAAATTGCCTTAAGATTGTCGTAACGATTTAAGCGGTTAGATCAAAACTCGCTGACCATACCCAACCAGGAGGACTATTTATGGCGCTCGTACCAATGCGGCTGCTGTTGGATCATGCGGCTGAACACGGCTACGGCATCCCGGCATTCAACGTCAACAACATGGAGCAGATCCAAGCGATCATGCAGGCTGCCCATGAAACTGACAGCCCTGTGATTTTGCAAGCTTCTCGTGGCGCTCGTTCCTACGCTGGCGAAAACTTCCTGCGTCACCTGATCTTGGCGGCAGTCGAGACTTATCCTCACATTCCGATTACCATGCACCAAGACCATGGTAACGAGCCTGCCACCTGTTACTCGGCGATCAAGAATGGCTTCACGAGCGTCATGATGGATGGTTCACTCGAAGCCGATGCAAAATCTCCTGCTAGCTATGAGTACAACGTGGCAGTCACCCGTGAAGTGGTGAAAGTGGCTCATGCGATCGGAGCATCGGTCGAAGGTGAGCTTGGCTGTTTGGGTTCGCTCGAAACGGGCATGGGTGAAGCAGAAGACGGTCACGGCTTCGAGGGTAAGCTGGATCATTCTCAACTGTTGACCGACCCAGATCAAGCGGTTGACTTTGTTGAGCAGACTCAGGTGGATGCGTTAGCAGTTGCGATCGGAACCAGCCACGGAGCCTACAAATTTACCCGCAAACCGACCGGAGAAATCTTGGCAATCAGCCGGATTGCAGAAATTCACGAGCGCTTGCCCAACACTCACTTAGTGATGCACGGTTCTTCGTCTGTACCCGAAGACCTGTTGGCGTTAATCAACCAGCACGGTGGCGCAATTCCTGAAACCTATGGCGTACCTGTTGAAGAGATTCAAAAGGGCATTAAGAATGGGGTGCGTAAGGTGAACATCGATACCGACAACCGTTTGGCAATTACGGCTGCTGTTCGCGAAGCCCTCCAATCCAATCCCAAGGAATTTGACCCCCGCCACTTCCTGAAGCCGTCGATTAAGTACATGCAGAGAGTGTGTGCCGATCGCTATAAGGAGTTCTGGACGGCAGGCAATGCCAGCAAGATTAAGCAAGCCTCGGTTGAAGTTTATGCAGCAATGTATAAGAAAGGCGAACTCGATCAAGTCGCTAAGAAGACCGCTAGTGTCTAATCGCTAGGTCTAATTGAGAAACTGGGTAGCTTTTCGGCTACCCAGTTTTTTTATTGAGCCAGTTTCTCGTTGGGTTAAGAAGTTAGGGTCTTTTAGAGGCAATGAATCCTCTGCTTGAGAGAGGGGTTCCTATTCTCCAGTTCCACAATTTGGGTAATGCATCTGATTTTCGTTCTCAGGGTTGATTCCTGCGATCGCGCCACCCTGGCACAATGCTGAAATATGGTTCCAACCTATACAGTTTTCATATTTCTTCTAAAGGCTTAAAAGTAATGATCAAATCCTGGCTGGTGATTGGCGCAGTCACGTTCTTAGTCGCACTGGGAAGTAATATTGTCAGACCGCAGGACGTGAAGTGGTTTAATCGGTTGCGGCGTCCGCGTTGGCTCACCTTTGAGAAACTGATTCCAGTGATTTGGATGATTATTTTTATTTGTGGCGCTTGGTCTGCCTATATTGTATGGGAAGAAACGCAAGACTGGCAGTTGATGATTTTTTACCTCGTGCTAGAAGTTGCGATCGTGGCCTATTCCCCCACATTACTTTGGTCTCATAGCCTCAAACTGGGAACATTTATTGGCGGGTTAGGCTTTGTCATTGGGTTACTGTTGACCGCGCGAGTCTATCCAATTTCTGGATGGGCTGCGCTGTTGCTCGTTCCCTTTTTGCTGTGGGGTCCGATCGGCACGTATACAACTTGGGCAATTTACAAACTCAACCCCGAATATCCCTAGAATCCGCTAGTTCTACACTGCCTGCTAGGATAGTGGGGTTGAAATAAGGGAACACCTATGACTCGCGCAATCATGGAGACCGACAAGGGTACGATCCATCTGGATTTGTTTGATCAAGACGCGCCCAACACGGTGAAGAATTTTGTGGATTTATCGACTAAGGGTTACTACGATGGATTAGCATTTCATCGAGTCATTCCTAACTTTATGGTTCAAGGCGGTTGCCCAAACACGCGAGAAGGCGCAAAAGGAAGACCGGGAACGGGCGGCCCGGGATACCAAATTAAGTGTGAGATTAACCCGAACAAGCACAAGGCGGGTTCGCTATCCATGGCTCACGCGGGACGCGATACGGGCGGTAGCCAATTCTTTATTTGCCATTCGCCTCAGCCCCATTTAGATGGAATGCATACTGTGTTTGGTCAGACCAACGACATGGATGTCGTGAATGCGATTCGGCAAGACGATCGGATTTTGTCTGTGAAGATCGAAGAGTAGAGATGAAGGATGAGGGAGGTCTTTATCCCTACCTCCCCGCCTTGCCATATTTGGCACTAGCCCTTCCACCTTCCTGTACGGTCAGCCATGCCCAAATCTGATCGCCGTAAGAGAAGTGCCACCATTCATTCCAATGCCGCTTAAAGCCTGATTTAACCATGACATCGCAAAGAAGCTGGCGATGCTGATGATAGGTTTTCTCTAGTGAATTAGTGCTGTCTGCAAAATGGTTGGGGAACGATCGCGGTGATAGTTCATCGATCGGCGAACCCATATCAATCTCGTTCCCCTCAGCATTTATTAAGGTGATGTCAATGGCGGCTCCTGTACTGTGGGGCGGAGGCATCCTCGGATCACCATTCGGCATGGCCCAAAATTGATAGACCTGTTGCAGAATTTCTTCTCGCTGCGCTTCTGTTAAAGCTTTTGGGTTTAATCCTTGCGATCGCGCCGCCTCAACAAACGTGTAGTCCACCATAAATTGCTGCACAGCAACTGGACGGTAGGCATCAAAAATCTGAATTTTCCAACCGGGATGAGACTGTTGCAATATTTTATGGGCAGTCAGCAAGCGAGCGCAAACGCCTTGCCGGACGTAAAACGGTGATTTTTTCCCGTAGGGTGCGCCTAGCTTAGCGTAGGGATGGGGGGTAACGAAGGCAAACTCGTCAGGAATTTGAACGAGAGGTTCGTGACACTCGGCGATCGCGACTGATTGATAAGGCTTCATGCCAGTAGAAGATAAACATAGCAGAAACCTTATCATTCCTGCGACTCAATCTCCTCCGGGAATCTCAGTGAGTTGCCATTGTCCATTCAGTTTGGCAAAGATAACTCGATACTCTAACGGCTGACGGGCATACTGACTCGACACAAACCCCGGCTTTCCGTTGGGTAGAAGAATTGGCATCCAGCTCTTAATCGGGTCGTATCCTTCCTTAGGGTCGCTGTACCGTTGTTCAAACGTTTTTCGATCGAGCTTGACGACCTCATTCGAGAGCCTTGCCACGATCGTGCTATTGGCACTCGGTTGCGCTCTGACATTTACATTCTCACCCTCGATAATCACTTTATCGAGGAGGTGTCCAATCCCTTGAGTGCCTTTTGGCGGTGGATACTGTTTCTCAAGTTCACCCGCCGCATTCGAGCAAACAAAGCCATCTGCATCTTGTTCAGAATTTACGTTTGTGAGCGAACACGGACCTGAGATTGCTTTTTCAAGAATGCTCCAGAGCGGTGTGGTAGAACCCTCTGATTTCAAATATTCTTCCAGGGGTATGGGTCCACCAAATCCGAGGGAAATCTCTCCTTTTGGCACCACACTTTTGAGAAATTCCAGGTCGCGGCGCTTGATGGCTTGACGAGCGCGATCGCGAAACTGAGCAAAGGAAGTGTTCTTCACCTCGTCTCGATACACGAGTCGCTGATGCGGGAAATCATCCAGCGGCGACGGGACGGGTGTCGGAGCAGGAGATGTCACGGGAGATGCCACAATGGGCGCATCGGGTGATGGGGTTGTCGAAGGAGACTGTTGAGACGAGGGAGAAACGACAAGGGGCGGGGCGGAACGGTTTGATGTGGCGGCAATTCCAATCCCAATTCCGCCTGCGCAAATCGCGGCAAGCGCAACAATCAAAGGAGCTTTCTGCATAACACGAGGAACGGTGACGATTTCTACTGATTTCTACAGTTCCCCTACTGCCCCTTACGGAACCCCTGTAGCGCTCTAGTCTTTAGGCGGAACCGGATCATAACCAACCGACGACGAGAACGGATGACAGCGGCAAATGCGTCTCGTCGCCAACCAACTGCCCTTAAGCGCGCCATGAGTGGCGATCGCGTCAATGGCATATTGAGAACAGGTAGGTTGAAAGCGGCATTTCGGTAAGAGCAATGGCGAAATGACCATGCGATAGCCGCGAACTAGCCCAATCAAAAGTAGCTTCATGGGTTTATTGTAACGCTCGTCTAGTCTCGCGTTATCCTCGTCGTACAGACAAGGCGTCTGCCTGAGCTTGTGTCGTAATCAATGCCCTATCTGGAACTTGAACATCATCACGGAGCGTCACGCCGACCACGATCGCGCCTGTGCCAATCGTGACTCGATTGCCAACCGTTGATCGAAAAAGAATGGCATCATCGCCAATCGTCAGGTTATCGCCGACCGTGAGCGGACCGTGAAACACAATATTGTCATCTGTATCCAAATTGCGACCGATTTTAATGCTAGTTCCCTTCAGCGCATGAAATGTAACTCGATCTTCAATAGCTGCACTCTCACCTATCACAATTGGTGCCCCTTCATCTGCCCGAATTGAGGTGCGGCGTCCGACGACGCTATTTGCGCCCAAACGCACATCCCCCACTAGTCGAGCAAATTCTTCGACTCGAACCCCTGATCCTAGCGTTGGCTTGACGGGTTTAGGATTCCACGAGGTGCGGGGTGCGGCACTGATGCCCGTCACCGCATCAAAGCCTTCTGTCTGATACAGCTCAGAGTAGTGCTCTGCGAACTCTTCATTCACCTCTAAAACTTCTTCCTGGAAGGTACTGTTATCCGCAGTCTTAAGCGGCAGAGCATCGGCTTGAGCTTGTGTTGTGATCGTTTGTCCAATTGCCACTAAGCGATTTTTGGGAATCCGCACACCCGTTATGGTGGCCCCATGCAGCACAAAGGCCCCATCTTCGAGAATGCTGTTGGTAATGCGCGATCGAAACCCAACAAATGTAAATTTCCCGATCCGAGAATTGACAATCACCGCTTGATGGGCAATGCTAGCTCGCTCTTGGGTGCTGTTAGAGCGGCTGCCGCAGGAAGATGATGGTGATGGTAAAGATCGCAATGCCAAGAACAAAATGTTGTCTTGTAGATTCGTTTCATTGCCAATACAAACTCGCGTTCCGGGGTCAGCCCGCAGAATCGTATTACTCGCGACAAAGCTCTTTTGCCCGATCGCGACATCTCCAAATAATTCTACAAGGGGGCTAACAAAGCTAGAATTGACCACAACTTTGACCGATTCCCCAATTTGAGCTAGTCCAGCACGGGTGCGAGGCGCGTCGCGGGACTCTGAAGAAAATCCATAGACAGCAACACTGATCGCGACCAGCGTTGAGACAAAACCCGTAATCAATCTTGACGTCTGTTTTTTCATAGTGGTGTGTTAGCACTGTATTTGCTTGAACCCTGCGTTTAAATAAACTACAGAGTGAAGCAGACTCTCGTTTGTGTTTCAGAACTTAAAGTTACCAGAATCCAAAAAACAAAAAATAGACTTCCCTGATATCAACGCAAAGCCTTATACTAGTAAAGTTGTCAAAATCTTCTTTCGAGTACACGAGGAAAGTTCATGTCGCGATATCGAGGTCCGCGTTTACGAATTGCGCGTCGTTTGGGAGATCTGCCTGGTCTCACTCGCAAAACCCCCAGACGGGCATATCCCCCCGGACAACACGGGCAAAACCGCAAAAAACGGTCTGAATATGCAGTTCGTTTGGATGAGAAGCAGAAGCTTCGGTTTAATTATGGGGTGACTGAGCGCCAATTGCTTCGCTATGTGCGGAAAGCGCGTCGGGCAGCTGGTTCTACTGGGCAGGTCTTGTTGCAACTGCTAGAGATGCGGTTAGACAACACTGTTTTTCGGATGGGTATGGCGGCGACGATTCCGGGAGCCCGGCAGTTAGTGAATCACGGACACGTGACGGTGAACGGTCGCGTAGTGGACATTGCCAGCTATCAATGTCGTGCAGGAGATGTGATTGGGGTGCGCGATCGCGATCGCTCCAGAAAACTAGTGGAAGCAAATCTGCAGTATCCCGGTTTGGCGAACTTGCCGAGCCACTTAGAGTTTGATAAGAACAAGCTAACCGGAAAGGTTAACAATGTCATTGATCGAGAGTGGGTAGCCCTCCAGATCAACGAACTGCTGGTGGTGGAGTACTACTCGCGTCAGGCGTAGATTCACCTGTTCGATATGACCGCGGCACTCGAATATTTTTTGAAGCCCTTTCGTCCGTCAGCGAGGGGGCTTTTTTGACTGGCGCGACTATCAACTATAGTGTGGTAGTCGTGTTCCTACAGGATGGTAATTACCCTAGCGTTGCCAGAATTAAATGCTCTAAAGAGAGCGGTTCATCGCCAAATTTTCTTTCGATATAGGTAGCGTACCAGTGGTTGAGTGACCATTTGGCAGATTCAGTATCGGCTCTGGTTTGGGCAGCGCTCCGGGCAGCATCTAGCGTTGGGTAGACCTGACGATCGCTCACTGCCAAACGATTTCCGGGTAGCCAGCACTGAAACGAGAATCCATTGGATTCCGCCACAAGTTCAATGAGCCAACCGTGGTAAACCTCGTTCATCTGCCTGAAACACTCGACCTGAATTATTTGTCCCGTTTGATCCGTTAAGACGCTCTGAGCGATCGCCGCACCCTTCCACTGATCCAATCCACCAAAAACGTTAATACCAGAAACGCGCCCAAGGTCACGATTAAAGATTGGTAGTCAAAGCTACTTAGCTGTTCGGTGAGCAATCGTCCTAATCCACCCGCGCCCACTAAACCCACAATCACCGTTTCGCGCATACAGACTTCCCACCGATACAGAGTATAGGCAAGAAACCGAGGCATCGTCGCCGGCAACACGCCATATAGAAACACCAGAGAATTAGGCGTTCCTCCAGCGCTGAGAGCTTTAAGCGGTGGTTGCTCTAGGTTCTCAATCACTTCTGCAAATAGCCTGCCCAAAATCCCAAGATTGTGCAACCCCAGCCCGATCGCACCGGGCAAAATTCCGGGAAACAAGACATACAGGACGACAAGCGCCCAAATTGGGGCAGGAATAGCACGACAGAGCAATAATACAATTCTAGCAATCACTAGCAGAACCAGAGGGAAGAGATTTGCATTACCTCGTCGGTTTAGCAAGCCGCTGAGGAGAAAAATTTGGGCGGCGGGAAAGGCGAGCAGTAGCCCACCACTTGCGGCGATCGCGATCGCCAGAACTGACATCGCTACCGTCTCTACCGACAGTGGAATCAATTCAGCAATTCCTGTGAAATTGGGCGGCAACGAGGTTTGAACAATTTGATGCAGCAGTTGCTGCGATCGCGGCGAGCCAATCTTACTCAAGTCAGGCTGGATGTACCAAAAACTGAGCGCTACTCCTGCGATCGCAATTGGAAACAAACTAAAAATCCGGCTATTGGAAATGTTGCGTTTTGTTGGGCGATGTGAATTTAAGTCAATTCGGCTGGCGCATCCTAATTGATTGCGGAGTGTTGCACTAGCAATATCAACGCCTCCATTCAAAATTAATAGCGCATAGAAAAACGTCCATAGCTGCTCATAGCGCAGCGATTGTAAACTTAAAAGAATTTCGTAGCCTAATCCGCCAGCGCCGATGATACCAAGTACAGCAGCAGAACGAATCGAGCACTCAAATCGATAGAATGAGTAGGACAAAAGATTTAGAAACGCTTGTGGCAATAGCGTATAGAAAAAAGCAGTAATTGGAGCAACCCCACTATTGATTAAGGCTAATAGCGGTTGCCTAGGAGTTTCATCTAAAATTTCTGAAAATACTTTTGCGGTAATGGCTCCAAAGGGGATTGCGATCGCAGCTACAGCAACTAAGGGATCGAGTCCCCAAATGTTGAGAAAAAACAATCCCCAAATCAATTCGTGAATGGCACGGGGAAACGCAAGTATGGCTCGAACGCTGTGAAAGCCAAAGTATCTCAATCGCTTTGCTCGCAGTACCTCTAGCCACCATACTTCTGAGCAAAATACGCCTGCGATCGCGCCAATTGTGACGCTCAGAAAAGTTCCGCAGACCGCATAAGCCAAAGTTACAAGGGATGCTTGAAGGGTTGTTGCTAATAAATCGTAGCTTAAGTCTGGGTGAACGCTGGCGGCAACAAATCGCCACAGCAACGGAAATCCGTTAAAGTTCACAACAGTTTGTCGAAACAGCCCGGCTTGCCAAAGAGATAGCGCGATCGCGATCAGTCCAATCATGCCCCACTGGAGCGACGGACTGATGAAGCGGGATGCAGGTCTAGACATAGCTCAGAGACGATATAAATCAGCAATCATTTCGCTCGATACAGCCGTACTGGGCGCATCGAACAAAATACGACCCCGACGCAGCCCAATCATGCGATCGCAGTAGCGCAACGCAACGTCAACGTCGTGCAAACTCACAATCAGCGTTCGGGATGATTGGCAGTTGCATAAAATCTCCATCACTTCGCGACTAAGTTCGCGATCGAGACTCGAAATGGGTTCATCAGCGAGGATCACCATTGGATTTTGAACGAGGACTCGTGCGATCGCGACTCGCTGCTGCTGCCCGCCAGAGAGCCGATCGGTGCGATCGTACAGCTTTTCTGGAATTCCGACTTGAGCCAAGGCTTGGGTGGCAGTTGCCACATCGAGCGGTACGATGAGGGAGATCAGCGCTTTCAGAAACGACCAATGCCCCAGATGACCTGCATTGACGTTATGAATTACTCGCAGATTATCAACCAAATGTAGCTGCTGATAAATCGTTCCGATTTGGCGTTGAATTTGGCGATGGTGCTTCGGTTTGAGTTGATGTAGTTTTTGTCCAAATGCTTGTACTTCTCCCCGCGTTGGCTCTAGCGTTCCATTCAACAATCGAATTAGCGTACTCTTTCCTGCTCCACTCGATCCAACAAGTGCCACCCGCTCACCTGCCACAATATGCAGCGAGATATCAGTTAGCGCTGTAAACTGTCCAAATTGAAGCGTGACGCGATCGACAGAAATAATGGGATCAGATGACATATGGGCTATAGGTGTAGGAGCGCTCCTTCATGCCGTTATTTTTGGCGATGGGTAGGGTGGCAGATGTCACGGATGTAGTGAGTAATAGATTGGTTCATCCGCTACAAGTCTGTTGCTAACTTGCTGATTGCAACAGTGACTTATTTAATTTTGCCAATCTCCCGCCCAACCTGCTCGATTCGAGCGTAATTCTCATTCTTCGTCGGCACAAATTTCGTCGCGCCAAATAGCTCCAAAATCTCCTTTTGCTCCGCCACCTTCGGATCGAGCTTCATCAAGGCGGTCTGTACTTTCTGAGGAAAATCATCTCCAAAGCGCTGCTTCACACTCGGACTAATCACCCAATGGTAATCGTAATACTCGGGCGATCGCCAAATCACGTCAATCTTACTGCGATCGATTTTGCCTTCCTGCAAGCGTTTTTGCCAGACCTGCTCATTCAATACCCCGGCATCGTAAGTTCCGGCTGTCACAAGCGCGATCGTCGCATCATGGTTTTGAGAGAACCCCGATTGTCCTTTAAAATCCTCTAGCGTTACGCCTGCCTGCTGTAAGAAATATTGCGGCATCAATCGTCCTGACGTTGAAGACTCGCTGCCAAACGTGAAGGAATGCCCTTTTAGTACGGTTAATTCTTTCAGATTGTTGATTGGTTGAATGCCGCTATTTTTATTGGCGATAAAAACACTGTGAAACTTAGCATCGATGTCTCGCTGTGCCAGTGCTTCTGCTCCAGGAACTTGCAACCGGGCTTGCACTCCCGTTAAGCCACCAAACCAAACCATATCCAAGTCACCCACTTTAAATGCAGTAACGGCGGCGGTATAGTCAGTGACAGGCTTATAGCTTACGGGAGTCTTTAGTTCTGCTTCTAAATACTGAGAGAGCTTGCCATAGAGCCGTTGGAGTTTTTCTGCATCTTGGTCTGGAATTGCGCCTGTTACAAATGTTTTAGTTTGTGTCTTAGTTTGCGCAGCAGAATTCGCTGATGAATTAGGCGAAGAATTATTGGAACATGCTGACAACGGTAAAAGTGACAGAAAGAGAAATGCAGAAGTCAACAGTCTTTTCATTAATTGCAACACACTTATTTCTAAATTTGGAAGATACCACATCGCATCAGCAACATAGTAGATTTAGATCGTTTGATTTAATTCAATTACCGACCCTTGATTCAACTCACAACCAATCGTTCTAAAATATTAGTCTCCCATATCGCGATCATCAAATGGCTACCCAAGACATCCTGGAGGTCGAACAATTTCTACAAGGATTTGAATTGTTCGGAGTCAATTTGGGGCTTGAAGCCAGTCTGACGCTTCTTGCCGCGTTAAACAACCCGCAGCATCGTGTGCCCATTGTTCATGTTGCAGGCAGCAATGGCAAAGGATCTGTTTGCGCTTATCTTTCCTCTGTTCTAACAGAAGCAGGCTACAAAGTTGGGCGTTATACCTCGCCTCATCTAATCCATTGGTGCGAACGAATTTGCATTAACGGGCAGCCAATTGCGCCTGATGATCTCTACCGCGTGTTGCTGAAGGTGCAATCTGCGATTGATCCTGAACAACCTTCTCCTACTCAGTTTGAAGTGATCACAGCCGCAATGTGGCTCTATTTTGCTGATCAGGAGGTTGACGTTGCGATCGTAGAAGTGGGCTTAGGCGGACGGCTCGATGCCACAAATGTGGTTGACCGTCCGCTCGCCAGCATCATCACCTCGATTAGCCGTGAACACTGGCAGCGATTGGGCAATACGATCGCGCAGATTACCACCGAAAAAGCTGGAATTCTTAAGCCGAACTGCCCTGCTGTGGTGGCGCTTTCAACGCTTCCTCAAGACGCTCAAACAGTTATCCATCAACGAATCGAAGCATTAGCTTGCCCTTTAATTTCGCCGCTTTCAAGTGAACGGTTATCGAACGGGCAAATTCAATACGATGGAATTCAGTATCGCCCTCCGTTGCCAGGAGAGGCTCAAATGCAGAATGTAGGACTTGCGATCGCGACTCTCTTTCACCTCAGAAAAACTGGCTGGAATCTTCCAGATGATTCCATTGTCAATGGAATCGAAAAAACAACATGGGCAGGAAGATTACAGTGGTACAAATGGCAACAGACTGAAATTTTGATTGACGGCGCACACAATTCTGCAAGCGCTAAAGTACTGCGCGATTACGTCAATACATTGAACGTAAGTTCTGTTCGCTGGGTAATGGGAATGCTGTCAACCAAAGATCATGCAGACATATTCAAAGCTCTGCTAAATCCGCGAGATTCGCTTTATCTAGTTCCGGTTCCCGGTCACAGTTCTGCTGATCCAAACTCGTTAGCCACCTTGGCCACTGCAATTTGCCCTGAGTTAATAGAGTGTCAGGTGCATAAGGATGTTTTTGCAGGATTAGCGGCGGCAACGGGTGGAGAATTAGTCGTGTTGTGCGGCTCGTTGTATCTCATTGGAGATTTTTTGGCAAAAACGCAACCGCTATGCTGATGACACCATGCGTGATCAGCAGATTGCTGAGTGAACAGGGCAAACCGTGGCGAACAGATCAAGTTGTTCATCGATCTCTAGAGCAAACTGCTTTTTGAGTTGATGCAACGTAAAGTCAGTCACTGTAAGCCACGCTGTTTCCCTCATTCCTCAAGACTACGATAGGCCTTCTACGATCGCGCATTCCAAGTTTGGGCAGCGTCGTTCAGCGACTGCTCCACCGATTTTTGACCCAACATCGCCGCTTGCAAATTCTCATAGAGCGTCTTTTGCAATAGCTTGCCGTCCTTCATCACTGGAATCAGCACTTCAGAATCTTTAAGTTGACCCGCGCTCACGATTCTTGCTTTGTCAATTGGGGTCGCATTGGTAGGCAGAGCTGTAAAGTAGCTGTCCGACGCCGCTTTGATAGTCGATGGGAGAACGTTCGCTGCTTTCGCAAACGCAAGCTGGTTATCATTATTCGCCACAAACAGCGCAAACTTAAGGGCAGCATCCGGTTGGTCAGTGTCTTTTGGAATGACTAGATCCATCACGGCTACGTTCTTCTTCTTGGTGTCACCTGTAATTTGAGCCGCAGATTCTGAAACTTGTGCGATCGTTGGCGCATTCTTGGCGATCGTTTTGAGAAACTCTGCGCCTGATGCCAAAACTGCCGTTCCACCTTGCTGATACAAATCAATGGCGTGCCGATGTCCTTCGGTCAACACTTCTTTTGGCATCAACCCATTCTTGTAGAGGTCAACCCAATACTGAAACGCCGCTTTCCCCTGAGGAGAATTAAACGCGGCTTTCCCCTGAGCATCGACAAGCTGAACGCCCATTTGCACAAATGATTCTAGAATCTCGCCCGAATCGCCCGGAACCGCCGTTGCAAAGAAGGCATATTTACCCGTTTTGTCTTTAATTTGTTTTGCCGCTTGAGCCAATTCTGCATAAGTCGCTGGAGGAGTGCTCACCCCAGCCTGCTTGAGAATATTGGTGTTGTAGATTGCAACTCGCGTCGTCAAGTACCACGGAATCCCAAACGTCTGATTGCCTAAGGTACTGGCTTGCCAAATGTTAGGAAAATATTGTCCTTTGACATCGGCTGGAACTTTGTCATCTAGAGTCATCCAAGCGCCTCGCTCCGCCAACTGAGAGGCAAATCCGGGGTTGAGGTTAGCCACATCAGGCGCGGTTTTGGCGGCCACCGCCGTTAGAATTTTGCGCTCCATTTCTGCCCACGGCACATCCACCCATCGCACTTTGATCCCAGGATTTTCCTTTTCAAACGTCGCGATCAGGGGTTTGAAATAGTCATCAAATTGCGGCGACAGTTGCATCGTCCAGAATTCGACTTCTCCTGTGCCAGAGGCTTGTGATCCACCCGAGGAAACCTTTCCGGGGCTGCAACTCACCAGCCAGCTTAGGGCAATTCCTAACAGTGCAAAAACTCCAAAGGTTTTCCAAGTTTTCATTTGATACAACAGAAACGAGGGGCGTAGATTAGTTTAATGTACTTGAGGACGAGGTACGGGGTCTGAAAGATGCGGTATTTGTAATTCTTTACCATGTTTGTTTCTCAGGACTATGTTTGCTTCTCAGGACATATTACATTCGACACTCTCTTGCTTTGTCGGTAACACCTGATTTCCTTCACTTAGTAGAGGTAAAACAGTTTCGGAAGTTTCATCCTGAGAATCAAGCGTTAATAGGGGAACTGGAGATGAAAACTGCAATCGTTGTATTAGGATTAGTGCCTTTTGTGTCAGGGCTAGCGATCGCAGAGCGAGCTTCCTCTGGAATCGTAACGCAACCTTCCCCTGGTGTGGCCCAGCTTTCCCCTTCCACCTCGTATTCAAATCGATCTAGCCTCTCAATTCCCAGTTCCTATCCAGAGTCGCAGTTGGGTATCAAGTCGGAGTACAGCAAACCATTCTATGGAGTTGAAAGTGGAGTCCCTACTCCCACCGTGATTTTCGAGCAGAGCGCTCCAACGTTAGAAGATTTGAGTCAGCCTGAATTTAGCCCTGCTGACCCTTCTCGATTCTATTCTGAAGATGCTGTGGGTAATCCCTTCTACAATGGCAGTCCGAATCGCGCTGTGGTTTCTCCTGGCATTTCCACTCCCGATTCCAGTCTCATTCCCTCAACGGTTGCACCTAGCTATCCAGTGCCATCTGTAGAGCCGTTTAACCAATCTGCTCCACAAGTGAATAGCCCTCAAGTGCAGTTTTCACGTATTACAATCGTTGGATCATCTCAGCCGGGAGTAGGTCGTTTGGATGGACAACTACTACAAGCAACCTGCCATCAAAATTGGGGTCAGGCCCTCCAGGTTGTTGATCAAGCCTTGCGTTCTGCACCGTCTAATTCGTCAACTTACCGAACGACGCTGCAAGCCTACCGCGATCGCTTACAGTCCTTATCATCGCGTCAAACCTTTGTTTCCAATTGGCAGCAGCAGTGTAAAGGCGGTTAGTGCTCAGATGAATGGCTGATACTAACTGAAGGTGTTAAGAGTTCAGGAATACTCTTGCTCAAGGATTTGCCTAATCTTTGTATCAAGCTCAGGAATCTTGTTTTCTATTACATCCCAAACAATGTCAAAGTCAACACCAAAATAATTGTGAATCAACTGGTCACGCATTCCAGCCACTGCACGCCACTCAATTGCAGGATATCTCCAGCGCAAATCATTAGGCAATTGTTTGACCGCTTCACCAATCACTTCAAGACTACGAACATATGCCCGTTTTAACGTTTCATCTTGCATGAAAATTGCTTTGTCAAGGTGAGTGACGCTGGTAAGAATATAAGTTGTCTCGTCAAGAATATGCTGGAGATACTCACGCGCCGACGGAGACATATTCCACCTCGCGCAAGATTTTTGGACCGATATAAGGACTAAGTGATTCGACCGTAACTAAGTCAACGTTTCGACCAAACAAGTCTTCTAAGAAAAACGCCAAATGCATGAAGTTATCAAAGGTCTTTCGCTCTGGGTCAAAGACAACCAAAATATCAACATCGCTTTGCTCGTGAATGGCATCCCGCACAAATGAGCCAAACACACCGCACCGACTGACTCCAAATTGCTGTAGCTCTGATTGATGCTGATGCAAAAGACACAGAACTTGATCTTTGGTTTGTACAGGCATCGCTCACTCGGACTGACTTGCCGTTGAGTCTATCACAGGACTACTAGAGAGCGCGGCTTTGGCGTACAGCATAGATGAGCATTCAAGTGCGATCACAGAACTTCCGATTGAGAAAAGAATTATGAATTGGGGAACGTTTGAAGCAGCTCTGCTAATCACAAAAGTTCTGCGATGAGGCATTTTCCAAAAGTTCTACTGAGTTCACTTCTCCTAGCGAGTCTAGCTACCTCTGCCTGCCGTCCTTCTACCAACCGTTATGGACAAACAACTAACGCTTCATCACTAGCTGAGGAACAGCAATCAAGTCCACACCAGCCTGCTAAAAATTCAAGTTATTGGGTTAATGTCGGAAGCACAAGCAACGGGTCATTAATTGATGTTGATACAAATTCAATTCAAATAAATGGATCATCCGCAATTTACTTCACTCGTATGAGGCATAGCTCTCCACCTAATGGAGTGTCAATTACTGCCGTGCATGAAGTTATGGATTGCCGATCAGGTCTATATCAATCACTAGAGTATATGAGTTTTAGTAATCAGGGACGAATGATAGGGAGAGTCAAGAACCTTCTTCCATATCTCAGACCAAGCCTGGAACACTACAGGCAGGAGTTTACGGTCTGGTTTGTGGTCAGACTTCAACTAATTTTGATCCAGCTCTTAACCAGCAAATGGCAATGGAATCATTTCGTATGAATCAATAAATAGCAAAAATGGCATCTGAAAACTATTCAAGAATGAGCAGAATGAATGCACAAGCTTTATCTGAAGCTGCTATGCAAAGGTGGAATAGTTCTTCACAAGATTATCCCTGTGACTACACTACCCAGACAGACTCTTTAGGACGAGCTTGTGGGGGACGTGCAGCGATCGTGCGCCCAGGAGGAAGATTTTAACTAGGCATTCTGAGAACCCGTGCCAAGCTAGGTTGAGAGAACAGTTTGATTGTCACGCAGTACCTTTCCTGTCCCTATTTAGTATTTAAATATCGAAGTTGAACTTACAGACGAGTGAAAACACCCTACTCTTTAAGGACATCCTGATCTACCAGCGTCTTATCACGATTTGATTAAAGATACTCTTGCCTCGTAACCTTAAACGAAGAAGCGCCTGAAAATCTCAGGCGCTTTTCAGATTGACAAGAACCAGAATTAAGTCAGTGCATCTGCACCCGCGACCACCTCAAGCAATTCTTGAGTAATCGCCGCCTGACGAGCCTTGTTATAGCTCAACGTCAGCGATCCAATCAAATTACTCGCGTTCTCACTGGCGTTATTCATTGCCGTCATCCGCGCTGCCAACTCGCTCGCTGCCGATTCTTGTAGCGCTCGAAGTAATTGGTTGTTGAGATACAACGGCAACAGCGCATCAAGAATCTGTACCGGATCTTGTTCAAAAATCATGTCCTGCGGGAAGCTTTGAGTCGGAGATGTCACCTTCTCGCGCTCCACTTGGAACTGTCCGCCCCGACTCGTTAACCGGAAAATTTCATCATCCGACACTTCTAACCCTTGAGCATCGAGCGGCAGAAGAGTTTGAACTACCGGACGAGAGCTAATGAGCGACACAAATTTTGTGTAGATTAACTCAACCCGATCGACACTTTCCGACAAAAACATGGACAAGACTCGATCGCCAATATCCGCCGCTTCGGCGGCAGTTGGAATTTGTTCAATTCCAGCAAAACTAGCCGCGATCGGGTAATCTCGACGCTGGAAATATTGGGCTGCCTTACGACCGACAATCACCATTTGGTAATCGATGCCTTCGGCTTTCAGTTCTTTCGCACGAGTTTCCGCTCGACGAATCACGTTGGCATTGTAGCCACCGCACAAGCCGCGATCGCCAGAAACCACGAGCAATCCCACGGTTTTCACATCACGCTTTCTCAGCAGCGGGAGGTTCGCATCTTCAAAGCGCAACCGAGACTGCAAGCCATAGAGCACTTGCGCCAAGCGATCTGCAAACGGACGGGTTTGAATCACCTGCTCCTGAGCACGGCGCACTTTTGCCGCCGCCACAAGCCGCATAGCTTCCGTAATTTTCTTAGTATTTTTAACCGACTGGATGCGATCGCGAATTAATTTTAGGTTTGCCATAGTTGATCTGCTCGGATGGGGGGACGCTTCGGCAACGCTTCGCAAGCGGGAGATGAAAGGGATAAAGCTTCATCTCCCGCTTGCAGATATTACGCTGCTGCCAAATAGGTCTGTTTAGCCTCAGTAATGGCTTCTTTCAGAAGGGTTTCAGCTTCTTCAGTCAGTTGCTTATCCTTCTGCACAATCTCAACATAGCGAGGCTTACCCGTCTTGAGATACTCGCGCAAGCTCTTGATATAGCCAGTGATTTTCTCAACAGCAATATCATCCAAGTAGCCGTTGATTCCAGAGTAAATCACGGCGACTTGCTCGGCGACTGACAGAGGCGAATACTGCGACTGCTTCAGAATTTCGCGCAAGCGCTGACCGCGAGCTAACTGATTTTGAGTCGATTTATCCAAGTCAGAGGCGAATTGAGAAAACGCTTCCAATTCTGCAAACTGAGCCAGTTCAAGCTTCACTTTACCCGCCACTTTTTTCATCGCCTTGGTCTGAGCCGCAGAACCCACACGCGACACTGAAATACCAGCGTTCACAGCCGGGCGAAGACCCGCGTTAAACAAGTCAGACGACAAGAAGATTTGACCGTCGGTAATCGAAATTACGTTGGTTGGGATGTACGCGGATACGTCACCTGCTTGGGTTTCAATGATCGGCAGTGCGGTCATGCTACCGCCGCCCAAGTCATCGCTCAGTTTCGCCGCTCGCTCTAGCAAACGCGAGTGGACATAGAACACATCTCCAGGATACGCTTCCCGACCCGGCGGACGACGCAGCAGCAAGGACATCTGACGATACGCTTGGGCTTGCTTGGACAAGTCATCGTAAATCACCAAGGTGTGCTTGCCTTTGTACATGAAGTACTCGGCTAAGGTTGCACCTGCATACGGCGCGAAGTATTGCAGTGTTGCTGGATCGTTGGCATTTGCCGCTACCACGATCGTGTATTCCATTGCGCCCCGGTCTTGCAGCACTTGTACCACGTTCGCGACGGTAGACGCTTTCTGCCCGATCGCGACGTAAACGCAGATCACGTCTTCGCCTTGCTGGTTCAAAATCGTGTCAACCGCAACCGAGGTTTTGCCCGTTTGACGGTCTCCAATGATCAGCTCGCGCTGTCCGCGACCGATCGGAATCATCGAATCGATCGCCGTGATGCCTGTTTGTAGAGGCTCGCACACCGATTTTCGAGCAATGATTCCCGGAGCCATCGATTCGATCAGGCGAGTTTCAGTCGTTTGGATGTCACCTTTGCCATCAAGGGGACGAGCCAACGAGTCGACCACGCGGCCAATCATCGCATCTCCCACCGGAATTTGCGCGATCCGCCCCGTGGCTGTGACCGAGCTTCCTTCCTGAATCGTGCGTCCGTTGCTCATCAACACCGCACCAACGTTATCTTCTTCTAGGTTGAGCGCCATACCGACAGAGCCATCTTCAAACTCCACCAGTTCGCCAGCCATGCACTTCTCTAAGCCATAGATGCGGGCGATGCCATCACCGACTTGCAGCACCGTACCCACGTTGGCGACTTTGACACCTTCGTCGTACTGCTCAATTTGCTGACGAATAATATTGCTAATTTCGTCTGGTCTGATTGCTACCATTTCGGAACCTCAATTAAATAGGGAGAAGGGTGATAGGGAGGATGGAAAACGCTAAGCGGATTTTGTTAGGCTGAGCCCAATTCTACGAAGCTGACCGCGCATACTGGCATCAATGACTTGAGAACCAACTTTAATAATGACGCCGCCAATTAATTCAGGATCAAGTCTCGTTTGGAGTTCGACTTGATGTGCACCCGTCATCGCTTTGACTCGGTCGCGAACAGCGTCCTTTTGACCGTCATTCAACTCCACCGTTG
The DNA here is from genome assembly GCF_059501405.1 of Myxacorys sp. Classification (NCBI taxonomy): domain Bacteria; kingdom Bacillati; phylum Cyanobacteriota; class Cyanophyceae; order Leptolyngbyales; family Leptolyngbyaceae; genus Myxacorys; species Myxacorys sp. The sequence continues at coordinate 19,770 of NZ_JCACCM010000087.1, read as the reverse complement.
AGATGACTTCTGCCAGCACTGTTTGCTTGAGCTTACGAAACAGGACTTGGTACTGCTTGCAAATCCCGTCTAGAAACATAATCCGACGCCGATCGACAAGTAGCATCAAAAAGTTTTTGGTGAGCGGATGTACCGATTCGCCAAAAACTCTTTGCAACACCGATTTTTTGGTGTCTGCCTTCGCCAATGGGCTCACAATAAATTGTCGCAGATCGCTAGATTCGTTAAGGGTAGAAAGAATCGAATTCACATCGTCGTTAAAGCGATCGACTAAATCACCCGATTGACCCAACGACATCAACGCCTGAGCATATGGTTCTAAAACTTCCGACGTTAAAATATCTGACATTTATGAACCCCCTCCCAATAGCGCAATGCTGCGATCGACTAGTCTCTGCTGCACACCATCACCCAATCGACTCGGCAAATCGCCTTCCGCTTTCTGCAACGCCAAGGCCGCAATGCGCTGACGCAACTCGTTAATCACACGCTCTTGCTCAGAGTTGAGATCTTGAGCGGCTGATTCGCGCATTCGCTGAACATCCTGCTCTCCTTTGGCGAGAATTTCAGCTCGCGATTTCTCAGCCGCTGTTTGAGCCGAGGCGCGGATCTTCGCCGCTTCTTGTTGCGCTTGAGCCAGCTTTTGCTGCTGCTCGGCGAGTCCTGCCGATGCCTTTTTCTTTCGGGCTTCTGCTTCTTGAAGTGCCGTCTCGATCGCGGCGCGCCGATCGCCGAGGATCTTACCCAAGAGATTCCGTCCAAAATAGACGACAAGCGCGATCGCAATGCTGAGGTTAATCAGGTTCGTTTCGAGAATATTAAAATTTAGACCGAAACCGCCGCCTTCTGCTTCCGCCGCTTCTGCTAGGAAACTCGCTCCGGTGGCGAGTTGCACAAAAATATCCATGTCTCTCCAAAACTGCGCTGTTGATAATCCCAAACTTGGTTTTTCTTTTCCGGGAGCCTCGATCAACTAGCAGTTCGCTAAATTCCGACTAAAAGCTTATCTAGAATTTCACGACTCAGGGCTTCAACCTGCTGCTCCAGAGATTGCATCGCCACTTGCTTTTGTTGGTCTAGCTCCTTCTGAGCCTGCTCTCGCTGAGCTTGTGCCTCTTGTTGAGCGTCGGCAATTTTCTGATCGACAATCTTTTGGGCTTCTGCCTGTGCCGCCGCGATCGTGGCTTGATATGCCTTGCGAGTATCGGCCAACTCAGTTTCATACTGCTTTGCCAACCGCTCTGCCTTTGCCAACCGCTCTTTTGCATCCGCCTCATTGCTGCGAATGTAATCGTTGCGATCGTCGATCACCTTGGTCATTGGCTTAAAAAACACCACATTCATGAGTGCCGCCAAAAGAAGAAACTGCACTGCCATGAGCGGCAGGGTCGCATCAAAATCAAACATTGTTCTAGGTCAAGGGCAAAGGGTAAAAAGAAGGGATGAGGGATGAGGGATGAAGATAAAAGGAGTTTCGCGGCTCTAGAAACCAGAAGCATTCAGGAGCACTCCCTTCACCCTCCATCCCTACTCTCAATCTATGCAAATGGGTTTGCGAACAACAAGACCAACGCGATTACCAATCCGTAGATTGTCAGCGATTCCATAAACGCGAGGGTCAGCAGTAGCGTACCCCGAATCTTGCCTTCTGCTTCGGGTTGACGAGCAATACCTTCGACGGCGCTGCCAGATGCATTACCTTGACCGATACCAGGACCGATCGCAGCCAAACCAATAGCTAACGCAGCAGCCAAAACAGAAGCAGCAGCAACAGTGGGATTCATAGTGTCTTTCCTTTGGTTGAAAACGAGACGAACAAACTTGATTGCTGGATTCTCTAACTCTGTAAACCAGAAGAGTCCAGACTCTAGAACATGCGATCGGTAGCGTTAGGGTGAATGAGCATCATGCTCATCCCCATGACCCTCGATCGCTTCATGAATATACGCAGCTGCCAAGGTAGCAAACACCAATGCCTGAATTGCACTCGTGAATAAACCCAACAGCATCACCGGCAACGGGACAAACAACGGCACAAGAAGCACCAGCACCGCCACCACCAATTCGTCCGCCAAAATGTTGCCAAATAGACGGAAGCTTAGGGATAGAGGTTTGGTAAAGTCTTCCAAGATTGCGATGGGAAGGAGAATTGGGGTCGGTTGGATATACTTCGCAAAGTAGCCCAATCCTTTTCTGCTGAAGCCTGCGTAAAAGTATGCCAACGATACCAACAGCGCCAGCGCGACTGTCGTATTGATGTCATTCGTGGGGGCGGCCAGTTCACCTTCGGGCAGCTTGATCAGCCTCCAAGGTACGAGCGCACCCGACCAGTTTGAGACAAAGATGAACAGAAACAACGTTCCAATAAACGGAACCCAGGGACGGTACTCTTTCTCTCCAAGCTGGTTTTTCGCCAGATCACGCACGAACTCCAGCGCATACTCCATCAAGTTTTGAATGCCTTTTGGAACGCGCTGAGCATTCCGGGTTGCCAGCAGTGACGCTGTTACCAGAATACCAATTACAATCCACGAGACGATAAAAACCTGCCCATGAATCTTTAGATTGCCAAGCTGCCAGTAGAGATGATGACCGACCTCTAAGCTGGCAAGCGTTAAGGAGTTGGGAACGTCAAGGAAATTTAGCATTTCTAGTGCAGGCAGTCCCAGATTCAAGGATTGATAGGGTTTTGCAGAACCCAAGTCCTAATTTTGGCTAGGAGTCAGCAGGGTTCGGAGGGTGTAAACGAGAAGCGTTCCTTTGTACGTCAGAAACCCCAAAAAAACGGGTAAGACATGCAACTCTTTCCACTGTGTAGCGACGATCATCACTCCAATGAAAACAGCTAGATGCGACTTACCGACTTGGCTTTTCTGTGTACCGAGGCGCTCTACGTTTCGCGCTAATAACTTCAAGTAAACCACACCAGCGCACGCTCCTAATAAATAATTCAGAGCGATGTTAAGGGAATAGAAAAACCAGACGGGAAAAACAATTAAACCCGTTAGGATGATCGTGACCACTAATAACTCTTGCTGGAGTTTATAGAAGTCATCCATTGAGTTGCTAGGCTCTGGTGCATTTGTACCAGATTCAAGGGTTTGCTCCATAACCAGGTGCGGCTCCGAAGTTAGGTCTACACTGCCATGATAATGATTGAACTCTTGAGGAGTCCAAGCTTAGCGAGACAATGTTAAGCCAGGAGCAATCATACCATGTAGAGGTAATAATACTTAATGGTAGCGATCGTTGGGTTTTGATTAATTGATCAAAAATCTAGAGCGAGTGACTGAGATTTGGCGCACTACAGCACTTGAATGGATTAGCGCGATTAGCGCAAAGCGCAACTTCAAAGAAAACGCGGCGCAAGAATTAAAGTCATTTGTGTTGAAGATGAGCAGATGCTTGAACTGAATGCGCCAGCATTGCCGCTGCTCAGTGAGTAGCGCTACACGACTTGGCAAGTTACCCGGAGAGGAAAAAGATAGCCCGAAGAAGTTAAGAGATGTTTCCTGAAGCCGTACGATGCTGCCTTTGATTGCTGTGCCACCGACGATTGCGAAGCAGTTGGCACAATACCGACAGTTGTTTTGCCGAGCGGCAGGGTTCGAGCAGGTGAGCCGATATGTGACCGGATTGCTGTTGAGTGCGAACAAAACCTTACAAGGGGTTGCGGCGCAATGGCTGTCCACTGAGGGGATCGGCAGTCGTCGAGCCATGCACGCTGCTGTGTTTGAAGCGGGCTGGAACAGTTCAGGATTGATGCCGCAGCACCGCAGCATCATTGCGTCCCAGCATCGGGGGCAGGGGCGAGAAGTGATTAGCCTCGATTGGACGCTGGCACATCATGATTGGGGCAAGCAGATCTTCGGCGTGAAGCGCTCGTATGATTACGTTCAGCATCGGATGAGTTGCTTTCAAACGGTGGTCACTGCCACGATTGCGAATCGCAGCCTGATAGATGGGATTGAGGTGGTGGTGCAACTGCCCGATTTTTCAGGGGCAGAACGGGAGTACCTGAAAATGACTGCAAAACCGAACTATGAAAGCCTAGAACAAGTCCGAGAACGATTGAGTGAGTTATTGCATTATCACAAGAACCGATTACAGTATCGTAAACGAACAGAGATAGCGGTTGAAATTGTTCGAGAGATTGAAACCGAAGGACAATTTTCCACAACGGATTATGCCTTTGATAACGGTGTGCTGACGCGAGAGCTAACGGAATTGATTGAAAGCTCTGGTAAGCATGGGTTCAGTGAAATTGAAAGCTCTCGCAATACCTTATGGAATGACCAGTGGCAGCGAGTCGATGCGGTCGAACGGGCATTACGTCAGGAACATCCCGAAAGCTTTCGCCCTATTCTCGTGCAATGTCGCAATGGAGAGACGAAACAGATTTGGGCATTTACCAAAGTGGTGCGGTTAAAAAAATTTGGGCGCAAGCGATTGGTCATGGTGCATGAGACCGAAGATTTACAAGATGCACCGCGATTCCTGCTCACCGATGCCTTGCATTGGGAAAGTGGACGAGTGATGCAGACCTGGAGCTATCGATGGTCGTGCGAGGTCTTTCATGAGGTGAGCAAACAGATGACCGGGTTGGAATCGGCTCAGGTACGCAACCAGGAAGCGGTTAACCGCCACTTCCGTCTCAGTTGTGTGGCGCAGTCGATTTTGCAACGCACTCCCTGTTCCGGCGCACGCTCTGAACGATTTCAATTTGCCCAAGGACGGCAAACCACAGGACAGAAGCTCCACACGCTCACTCGTCAGGCACTGGAGGACTTGGTGCAATTCATTCTGACTCAGTTCACGCAAGGGCAAACGGGCACGCAAATTTTGCAGATTCTAATGCCAGGTTAATTTGCACTGCCTTCAGCTGGGCAAAGCTGCCCTTTTTTTCTACACTGGTAACTTGCCAAGTCGTGGCGCTAAGCTGCTGAGCTAAAATTAGCTTTCCGTCTAGGTAGACCGCTTAAACAGTAATCATGGTCAGAAGTCCTGGAGGAGTTCCTTCTATATTTCTACGCTCCAAAGGAGCTTGTGAAGCGCTCCTTCGGAGTTTGCGAAGCGCGATCGCTCTAACGGCTAAAGTGAGCGGCAGCAAAGGAAATAGAACGAGGCACAAATCCCTATACTGTCCGCTCCACTACGTTGTTAGCGTGCTGGCACAAGCAGCTATGGGAAAGTTGCTGTTTAGTTCATCATCAAACGCATTGTTAAGTACAGCATAATGATGCTACTAGTTGATGAGGCGATGAACCTAACGCTGTTGTATCGCATGAGTCCACGAATTCCAGCCTTATCGGAGTAACCCTGACGATCAAGCCGACTATGAATCGGAACAGCAAAAACAAGACTCACGACCATAATAGATGCATTCAGTATAAGCAACATGAACACCCATTCAAGTTCGATTTCTGCTGGATGGAAGAAGATCAGGAGGAGGGTACTGAACATCAGAAGCGTATAAGGTGCATAAATACTGAACGGTAGCCTGCGCTCGTACTCTTTATGAAACGATACGAACTCTGTTTGCCCAACCCAACTTAAAAGTGGATAAGTTGTGACTTGTGTGTACCAATGCAGAGCGTTATTGAAGAATGTTGCAAAAGCTGCAATCACGAAAACAAAGATTTCTATACTCATGGTGTTTGTACCTTTTGTATTGTTTGTCTAAGAAAGCTTGCTGAAATGATTTGCATAACTTCAGAACAAATTGGAGTTATTCAGCAGTTTTCTTGAGTGTTGATGGCTTCCATGAGACGTTGCTCGTTGCAACGCGCCTCAAAAGTTCATTGAGAGTCTGCTGTTCCTGCGGTGTCAAAGCGGAAAAGAATTGTTGTGCGGCTTCAATCGATAAATTCTCTGCTGCTTGGAGTCGCTGCTTGCCAGCTTCTAGAAGATGAATTTCATAGGCTCGACGATCGTTTGCATGGGGTCGTCGTTCAATTAATCCCTGTTCTTCTAAGCTATTTAGAAGAGTAACCATTGTAGCTTTATCAACACGCAACTTCTCACCAAGGCGTGCTTGAACTATGTCACCTTCACTGGCTAGTAATTGAAGAATACCAACCTGAAGCGGACGTAGATTCAAGGGAGCCATAGCACGAGCATAAAACTGTGAACCAAGCTCAGTTACCCAATGAAGCACGAAGCCTGTCCAGTTACCAAGACAATCTGGCAGAGGCTCCCAGTCCAATTCGTGGCTATCAGTAGTAGGTAGATTGATGGGTGAACTTGAGCGTCTTAAGGACTGCTTTGGGGTTGTTTTCCTTTTCATAAAGCTAGTAGCACTCACTCAATAAACGTTAGCACAATAAACTTTTATTTTACAAACAATATTGAAGATTGCTCTGCAAGTGCCTTCAATCGTCCGTACTCGTCATCAAATGAAGCAGGCTAACGATTGAGTTGAACCGCACCGAGTCAATCAAGTAACACCAACTTTAGTTGGTAGTGCGGTTAACCTTACGTTAGGCAGAAAGGTTTCGTATTGCTTTCACTAGAGAACCTAGGTTTTTCTGTCTAATATCTCATTGGAGATAACTAGGCATATGGCAATAGAAACGCATCCAAATAAACTTTTAGACCCAGTGCGCGATCGCTGGACATATTTGAATACAAGTAGAACCTAAGCTTCCAGCCGAATTGATCCTAGTTTTGTTGCGTCAACTAAAGGTTTCGTCGCAATCAAACTAGAGTTGATCGGCACAGAACCTGATTTTGTGAGCGCGATCGCAGCTTTCATCGGAACAAAACCTGCCTCCATCGGGACAAAACTTAGTTTTATTCGAACAAAACCAGGTTTTATCGCGACAAAACCAGGTTTTGTCGCAACATTTCTAACTCTTTTCCATTCCTTAAATAAATGCTCATCACTTCTCTGTTGGAATTGACCTAGAAATGAGATCATGAGACTTAGGCGGAATAATTGTAGTTAAAACAGCTTAGTTAAAGAAGTGTATCGTCAGCCTAATGATTGGAGGAATCATGTCGAATCGCCCCATTATTCTTGGCATCGTCGGTGATAGCGCTGCGGGAAAAACGACTCTCACTAAAGGCATTGCACAGGTGTTGGGGGAAGAGAATGTCACCATCATCTGTACTGACGATTATCACAAGTACGATCGCGTGCAACGGGCAGAGTTAGGAATTACAGCCCTTGATCCTGATTGCAATCATATCGATATCATGGAGCAGCATTTAGCCTTGCTGCGATCGGGGCAACCTATTCTCAAGCCTGTCTATAGCCATAAAACAGGCATGTTTGAAGCTCCGCTCTATGTAAAGCCCAACAAATTTATCATTATTGAAGGCTTACTTGGTTACTCAACTCGTGCGGTGCAAGATTGTTATGACGTGAAGGTGTATTTATCCCCTCCTGAATCCCTACGAGCAGAATGGAAGGTGAAGCGGGATACTCAGAAGCGGGGGTACACCAAAGAGCAGGTGTTGGCAGAACTGGCAAAGCGAGAGCCAGATTCTGAGCAGTTTATTCGCCCTCAGCGATCGTGGGCAGATATCGTTGTCAGCTTCTGTCCTCCTAAAGCATCAAACGAGACAAATGGACATTTGGACGCTCGGCTCGTCTTGCGTCCAACAATTCCTCACCCAGAATTAACCCAGGTCGTCTCAACCGATGCAGCAAATACAAAGTCTGCCATTCGCCTCGACCTCGATCGAGATATGGGCAAACCTGTTGAAATTCTAGAAGTCGATGGACATGCAACTCGCGAACAGGTGCGAGAGCTAGAAAAATTTATGTGTAGTGAAATGCCAGATTTGTCTGCTGTATGTGCAACAGACGGCAGCAATATGGAGCTTGGCAAAGTGGCTGGAACAACGGGTGAGACACTTCAAAGCTATCCTCTAGCAATAACGCAATTACTCATTGTGTATCACATGCTAAAGGCAACAAAGTAATAGTGTGTCGCTAATTTAGACCGTTCCACAAAGCTGTAATGCTTTGTGGAATGTCTAAAGTCAAATCTTCGATCTATAAATGAGCTTTGCCCGTTTCTTTAGAGAAAACCGTAACTACAGTCAATAAAATTTGCCATTCCTACTTGTCAGATGGTGTATTGGCTTGGGATGAGGAATTGATTAATCTAATGTGTATTTTTCATGTGAGGTTAATCCACAAAAAAAGAGCCTTGCGGCTCCAAAATAGTGAAGTATTCAGAATCAATTCGGTCAATGCCTAGAAAAAGCTTTGCCGCGAGATCAGTTTCTCGATATCGGCTTGTGTCTGATGCAACAACTGCTCGCGGCTATCAGAGGTGCTGGTCAACTTAGGAACAAGGTTGCGAGTTTGCAATGCCATATGAAGCTGAAGCTGGGCGACATACTCGCTGAAGTCTTCCCGATGGGCGGGGTTGGGCAACTGCTGTGAACGCGAATTCAAGATGTTCTCCTTGTATAACGCTGCATGACATTGATTAATCTCCTTTAGAGTTCCTCTAAGTCGCTCGAAACGAAGATTAATTATCCTTAACTTAGATTATTAGGGAAGATGCTCAAAACTTCCACATTTCTTTAAAGTTATTTACGTAAACGGGCAGAGGTAATTTTCTAGAGGTTAGTCCAAAGTTGGATAGTGTACGTTTGTAAGAACTAAAGGATTGTCTCAAATCACTTGCATTCGATAACTCGTCTGTGTTAAGCTCACATACGGTTTGGACGCATAGCTCAGTTGGTTAGAGCACTACCTTGACATGGTAGGGGTCACAGGTTCGAGTCCTGTTGTGTCCATCTTCAGAGTTTGCCATAAATCAAGGTTAATCTTAATTCATGATCTGTTAATTCATGATCTGAATGTAACGCTACGCCTACTTGCAGAAGCGGCAAGATGAAGAGATTAAGTTAAATTCCATTGGTGTGGATAGTAGTTGTCAATTATTTGAGAAAGGCCATCATCCTGCTCACTCCACTTAATCCTTCATTAGAGCGTACGATCGCAATATAGTAGTTTTCGTTAATGCGATCGTACGCTCTAATGACTCAACCCGACATTCTCAAATCTCTTCTAGAATCGGTTTCCCAAGGTCACGTTAGTCCTGAGGATGCTCTCGATAAGCTGAAACATTTAGCATATGAACCCGTTGGTGAGTTTGCCAAGATTGATCACCATCGCGCTTTGCGAACTGGCTTTCCAGAAGTAATTTGGGGACCTGGAAAAACTCCAGAACAAATTGCTCAAATTATGGAGGCAATGAGGGATCAGGCGTCTGTGGTCATGGCAACTCGCATTGAAGCAGATGTATACGATCGCATTCAAGCGATTGTGCGCGATGTAACTTATTACTCCACAGCGAAAATTTGCGCGCTGAAGCAGGCTCCCTCGACAGAACTTCATCCTGGTACGATCGGGTTGCTTTCTGCTGGAACAGCCGACCTTCCTGTTGCCGAAGAAGCTGCCATCACCGCAGAGCTATGTGGCTTTCGAGTCCAGCGATTATGGGATGTCGGCGTCGCTGGCATTCATCGATTACTCAGCAATGTACATGTGTTGGCTGAAGCCGATGTACTGATCGTCGTTGCTGGAATGGAAGGGGCGCTACCGAGTGTTGTCGCGGGCTTAGCCAATTGTCCAGTCATTGCTGTCCCTACCAGTGTAGGATATGGCGCAAGTTTTAACGGATTGTCAGCGCTCCTCACAATGCTGAATTCTTGTGCAACGGGAATTGGGGTCGTTAATATCGATAATGGGTTTGGAGCGGCAATGTTAGCAGGGCAAATTCTGAGAACGGCAACAAGACTCAAGCTTCTAGAATGTCCTTAGTGGGTCCTAACTGAGTTGCCTTAACGACGTCTTGCTGTTCTTTTCCTCTCTCGCCACTTTGGCAAACTCAAGGTACAATCCCTAAAACCAAATAGCACTGTCTTCTATTGAGAAGGGAAATTTTGTATGTGGGAATTCGAGAACGGCGGGCAAGATAGACCTGACCCTAAAGCTTCCTTGCCCCGATCCTTCGGAGCTTCGCAACGACAATTGCAGCAGCGCATTCCTCAACAGCTTACACCTGTCAGTTCACGCGATCGTCGATCGTTGCGCTCAACGCATTCAGCTTTTAAGGAATCCCGCCGTTCGTCCCGCAACGAAATCAAAGCAACCCAACTCGCCGCTCATCCAACCCAATCTCGCAAGGCACATGCCGTAAAAGAAGCGCGCCGTTCTCAGCCGTTAGAACCGCTTCAACGTAGAAAGACATGGTTTTCTTTGCCGTTTCAGATGTTTTCTCCGCTTGCAAGAACGGGTCGGCGAAGAGTCGCATCCCAACCATCTACCCTAAAGCCCACCGGAGCCTCTCACTCTCAAGAACATCGCCTATCGGTTGTGATGCCTCCTGTAAATTCCGTTTCCGAAAGGCATCACAACCGTTCTTCTAGACTCAAAGCTTTGTCTGAGCTTCGTTCCACAAAACCTTCAACTGCGAAGCTTGAATCATTGACGTCCCGCCGGGAGGCTACCTCATCTCGTCCTCGGACACCTTCAGGACTGGCGGTTCTCTACGGAACCCGGTTGCTGATTTTAGGCGTCGGGGTTGGCGTTTTGGCCGGGACAATTCTGTCCGTTTGGGACCCTGCTCGGCAGTTTGCGACAGGAGGGCAACCTGAGAAAACAGAAAAAGTTGCAACGGCTCCGAGTCAACCTCCACTGCCAACGTTAGAACTGTCAGAAGAAATTGCGCCGCTCAAAGCTCAGATTCAAGCCGCGATCGCGCCTCTGACCCAACTCACTCCGGGCGTAATGGTTGTCGATCTGGACACGCACGCCTTTTTAGATGTCAATGCCTCAACTGCTTTTGCAGCAGCTAGTACGATTAAATTTCCCGTTCTCGTTGCCTTTTTTCAGGATGTAGATGCAGGAAAGATTCGCTTAAATGAAATGCTGACCATGCGCCAGGATCTGATTGCAACAGAGGCGGGTGATTTGCAGTATCAGCCGCCTGGATCGCAGTTTTTAGCGCTAGAAGTGGTTACAAAGATGATCACGGTTAGCGACAATACAGCGACGAATATGATTATCGATCGTCTCGGTGGCAAGGAAGCTTTAAACCAACGGTTCCAAGCTTGGGGTTTGACCAATACGATGCTTCAAAATCCGCTTCCTGATCTCAATGGCACGAATACTAGCAGCCCGAAAGATATGACAACGCTAATGAGTATGGTGAATAGCGGACAGATCATGTCCTCGCGATCGCAAGAACGAATGCTAGATATTATGCGAAATGTCATCACCGATTCGCTGCTGCCAAGAGGCTTGGGAGACGGAGCAACGATCGCTCACAAAACAGGTGATATCGGTTCAATGGTGGGAGACACAGGCATGGTAGACATGCCTACTGGCAAACGCTATCTCATTTCTGTGTTGGTCAAACGTCCTTTCAATGATGACCGTGCTCAAAATCTGATTCGTCAAATTTCGACGCTGACATATCAGTATTTTGAGCGGTCTAGCAAACCCGTTCCAGCGAGTCCCAATCCGGCTCAAACAAGCCCTAGCGCAGCCAGCCCTACACCTGCAAGCTCGTCACCGCTTCCTAATGCTGAAGGCGGCGAATCCCTCAGACGATTCTGAAATTGCCCGTTCAACCTGCTGTCGTAAACCAGATTTTAGTGAAACATATTACGGATAGCTGACTTCTAGTTCGCTATCCTCAGTTTCCTTGAGCTGATCTAGCATTTGCCAAAGCTGATGCATCAAAGCGTCTAATCCCATGTGCGTTGCGGCTGAAATTTTGAAGATGGGAGCGTGACTGAGCGATTGAAGTTCGGCAGCGATCGCATTCACTTCATTACTATCAGGATCAATCGCATCCAGCTTATTCAGCGCTAGAATTTGCGGACGATCGGTTAAACCCCGTCCATACGCTTTCAGTTCTTCTTGAATGGTTAAATAGTCTGCGATCGCGGTTTCTGAGGTTGCGTCTACTAAGTGCAATAGCAGGCGAGTCCGTTCGACATGGCGAAGGAAATCATGTCCTAAGCCAATGCCCATGTGTGCCCCTTCGATCAATCCGGGAATGTCGGCAAATACTGTTCCATCCCCAGTGGGCTTGCGAACGACTCCCAAGTTTGGAATTAACGTTGTAAAGGGATAATCTGCAATTTTCGGACGAGCAGACGACAGCGAAGAAATGAGCGTTGATTTACCCGCGTTGGGTAAACCAATAATGCCAACTTCTGCAAGCAATTTGAGTTCCAACCGCAACAGACGGCTCTCGCCCGGTAGCCCTGGTAAGGCATGTTCTGGAGCACGGTTGCGGTTGCTGAGGAAATGCTGATTGCCTAATCCTCCTTTTCCGCCTGCCGCTACGCAAAGAGTTTGTCCTACTTCGGTTAAATCCCCAATTAATGCCCCGGTTTCAGCATCGTAAACCATTGTGCCCACCGGAACCTCGATGATGCGATCGCTTCCTCCTGCTCCAGTCCGATTATTTGGGCCGCCGCGCTGGCCGTTGTCTGCTTTAAACAAGCGGCTGTAGCGAAAATCCAACAGCGTTTGTAAATTTTCATCTACTTTGAAAATGACCGAGCCGCCCTTACCACCATTTCCGCCCGATGGGCCACCCGCAGGCACGTACTTCTCTCGTCGGAAGGCGACTAATCCATCGCCTCCATCACCCGCCTGTACCTGAATTTCTGCCTGATCAATAAATTGCATACTGCTACGGTTAAATCCCCTTTGCTCTGATCATAGTAAGACAACGCAAACTTCATCCACACGAACGCTTCGTATCGCTTAATGTCTGAACGAGCTTTGAAGTATAAAAAGAATCATTTAATCCGTAAAAACATCGAATTCGACTATAAAGCTCTGATGAAAGCATCCGTACTCGCTGTGGAATGATGTTATGTTTTACGAACAGGCAAGATTGTGTATTGCCAAACCTTACTCAACTATACAAACCTTTCTCAGATGATGAACTTTTCAAAATTTGCTGCCGTTGCAACTGTTGCAACCGCCGCGATCGCAACATCTTCCGCGGTTATGCCTAGCTCGGCACAGGCATTCAGCCTAGCCATTGATCCCCAATTTGGTAGCACCGAAAACACAGGCTCTACTGCCAAGCTAAACTTTGACTTTGTTCAGAGTGGTTCTAGTGTGTTGCTTAACTTGGGCATGATCAACACCACGAATGGCATTGTTGGTTTAAAGGCAACAGAATCTACGTTGGTGGGCATCGCCTTCGATACGCCCGACACGGTGTCCGGGGTATCGCTGCAATCCCCGAACGGTAGCGCCTTCACCCAGCTTTGGCAAAATGTATCACTGCAACCCTTCGGCACATATGACGTTGGCATCAGCACACCCCGAAATAGCTTTGAAGGAGGAAATGCAAATCAAGGCTTAAAGGCAGGAAAGTCAGCAACCGTTAGTTTCCTTTTTAATACAACACTTGACGCAACAGCGCTTGAGAAGGTATTCCTAGAGGGTTTTACAAATGGCTCTTTGCGAGCGGCTGGACGCTTCCAACAAGTGGATGTTGGCAGTGGTAGCGATAAGGTTAGAGGTGGCATCATCCAGCCTCCTCCTGTCCAGAAAGTTCCAGAACCAAGCGCATTGCTGGGTATTCTGACGATGGGTGGAGTCTTGCTAGGACACAAAAGGCTGCAAGGGAAAACTAAGCTTACCCAGTCCGTTTAATTCAATGTGAAATTAAGGTCACTTGATTCAAAATTGCCCTGACACACAATGTCAGGGCTTTTTGTATTTTCTATTGAAACCAGGTCGTTCCTAGATCAGATAGCCTTGCTGTTGTTCTCATCCAGATCGTTTCTCTCTCGTATGGAAACGCTTCTGCTTCAAACTCTAGTGTTTCTATTTCAAACTGGCTCCGGGCCGGCCATTGCGATCGCGATGTTCATCGACGGCTCACTTCCCCTACACTGCAACTTTCAAAAAACCGCGCCTTATAACTATTGCACGGTTCACTAATCTCTGATTTTGCCTCTACTTTATTTGGCAGGTTTGGCGGTCGCCATCTTTTTCATCCGCTCAAAGCTTAAGCCAGTGACGCCGATAGTGACCAGCAAAATGCCCACCACTTGAATCTGCGCCAATTGGTTTTGAAGCACGATCGCGGCTAATACAGCAGTTACGACTGGGCCACTCGATGCAATAATTGATGCCCGTGCTGCGCCCATATATCGCACCCCAAAGTTATTGGTGAGGTAGCCAACCAACGTTAACGCACCAAGAACAAAGCCCCCGATCGCTAGCCCAAATCGATTTTCTGCCAGCACCGAAACTCCTAAATTGATAGGAGACAACGCGAGACCTAGGCTAGATAGAAACAAAATTGTGATGAACTGAACCAAGCTTACGGAGACCGGATGCAGTTTCTTGAAGCCAAGTTGCATCAACACGAGGTAGAACGCAAACGACACGCCCGCTAAAACTGCGGCAATCAAGCCTCCTCCATTCACCGCCCTAGTTGATAGAGACGGAATTGCGGTCAGAATTACCCCCAGCAAAATTAACATCATGACGCCCACGCGTAAACGAGTTGGCTGATCGCCAAAGAGCCACCATGCTAACGGAACCGTCACAAGCGGGTACATAAATAGAATCGTGACGGCAGCACTTGGTCCAATTTGCCCGATCGCAACGTAAATCAAAACTTGAGAGAGAAACAGAAAGCCACCACTACCAATCACAGCCAGCAAAGGTCGTCGATTTGCGAAAGGCGCACCGTGAGAATCGCGGTTTAGCACCAGTCCTTTTACTTCAGCCCAAACCGGAGGGTGGAGCGACGCTGCGATCGCAACCATCATCGGCAGCACAATTAGCATTCGTACCCAGAGAATCAGCAGGGAATTTCCCAAACTGGGCTGAATAAATCCGCCAAAAGAAACCAAACCAAACAGATTGCTTGGTTTTCCTAAAATAATTTTTACAATGATGTTATGAATCGAAAGCGCCATCGTTGAGAGTAGAACGAGCCACAGTCCAACTTGTATTCTCGAAACCAGGCTCGATTCCAGTTTTTCCCGAACGGGTAAGGGAGCCGCCGGAAACTCTAGGGGAATCGGCTTTGCATCCGGTAGCATTGCGTTGCCGTTGTGTGACTGAATGGGCTGATGCACGGCTTCTTGCAGCGATCGAAACTGGCGCTGCAACGCTTCTATGTCTTGCTGCAACCTCTCTTTCGTCATTTCTAAGTGAGCAATATCTTGTGACAATTGCGCTGCGTCGGAGTAAGGATGCTGTGGATCTTGTGCCCCTGAAGGATTGGATTGCGGATATTCTAGCCCCATTCGTAATTCACCCTAAGCGTTCATCAGCCTGTAAAACAGTATTCCCTTAAACTATTGATGAGCAAAACGTGAAGCAAACAATTTTAATTTGCAAAAAGTAACTTAAAGAGTGTGAATGTGACTATACCCAGCCCAGCAGAGATGGGAATTGTGATTAGCCAAGTGCAGGCGATCGATCGCACCGTTTTGAATCGGATAGAGTTCATGCCCTGAACTAATCCAACTCCCACGACTCCGCCAACTAGAGCATGAGAAGTAGAAACAGGCAGTCCAAAGCGCGAAGCAATCAAAATTGTGGTGGCTGTCGCTAGTTCTGCACAAAATCCGCCGCTTGGTTGCAGCGCGATGATACCCTCCCCAATGGTGGTAATCACTCTTTTACCCAAAACTGCTAACCCTGCTACGATTCCGGTTCCCCCTAAGATCAGCGTCCAAAGCGGAACCTCAAAGTCTTCTAAAGGAACAGTTCCAGTTCTATGAATATGAGCGATCGCAGCTAGAGGCGCGATCGCATTGCCAACATCATTCGACCCGTGCGCAAATGCCACAAAACACGCGCTGACCACTTGAAATCGAGCAATTAACGGTTCGATGGACGATACAGAGGTTTTTGTTTTTAGCTGTCGCCAACTGGAGAACGACAGAGCGATTGCCCCAAACGCCCCGATCACGATTGAGATGTCGTGGTTCGGAAGTTCAACGCTGAAGTGATGTAACCACGCTCCGATTGGCTGGCTCAGTGTGGGCAGAACAATCACACCGAAAATGCTCATCAGGGCTGCACTCAGCCAAGGAATCCATTCTTGAAATTGAATGGTGGATTGAGGATGGTCTAAAATTTGGCGTTTAATCAGGCTGTAAAAGCAAGCGGCGATCGCGCCGCTAACGATTGGGGTGATGATCCACGTGGCCGAAATTAACTTAATTGCTTGCCAATCGACAGCTTGAGATCCAATAGCGATAAAACCGATGCCTGCGATCGCACCAACGGTAGCGTGAGACGACGATACTGGAAATCCAAAAAACGTTGCAATGTTAAGCCAAATTCCAGCCGCAACCAAAACAGCCATCATTGCCAATAACAAGACTTGAGGGGAATCGGCGAACCATTGTGGATCGACAACGCCTGTAGCCAATTTTTCGGACACTCCTTGTCCAAACAGAACTGCTCCTGCAAATTCTAAAATTCCGGCGATAATTAAGGCTTGTTTGAACGTAACGGCCTTAGAACCAACAGATGTCCCCATTGAATTAGCGACATCATTCGCGCCGAGGTTCCACGCTAGATAAAAAGCTACAAGGCAGGGGACGACTAGAGAGAGATATGCCATGAACTCTGGAATTCTATGATCGTCCTATGAAGCATAGTACAAGATGGTCGAGTGATACGTCCTGAACGAAGTGTCTGCTCAGCTAGGTAAAAATCAGGGCTGTCTTTGCCCAAAGGGTTTCTCCTTTGACTTCTAATGCCAATCTAGCCCCTCTACCCTGATTTTTAGACTTGCGAGTGAGATACTGCTTTGAAATTTGCAGAGCATTTTCTTTCTTTGAAGTTGCGCATTGAGCGAATTGCCTACTCCAAGCCAGTTCGCAGTTGATTTTTCGCTTCGGCTAACGCTTCAGGAAGTTTACTCGCGTCCCGTCCGCCTGCTTGAGCCAAATTCGGGCGACCACCGCCTCCGCCTCCACAAAGCTTTGCGATCGCGCCCACCAATTTTCCAGCCTGCAATCCCTGTTTCACAACCGCCGGGCTAAACGCCGCCACAAAACTAACCTTGCCTGCTTCCGGCACAGAACCGAGAACCACTGCCCCTTCACCTAATTTTTGCAGCAATTGCTCAGCCGCTTTTTGAAGAGAGGCAGCATCCACACCTTCAAGTTGCGTCACGAGAATCTTGAAGCGTCCAATGGGTTCTGCTTGGGTGAGAAGCTGATCGGCTTTTGCGATCGCAAGTTGCCCTTTCAGTTCGTCAAGTTGTTTCTGTGCGGTCTTCAGTTCCGTTTGTAGCACTGTGACGCGATCTGTGATTTCTTCAGGTTTGACTTTGAAGCGATCGCTCAAATCCTTAACAACGCTTTCTCGAACATTCAGATAATCTAGAATTGCTGGACCTGAAACCGCTTCAATTCGGCGAATTCCAGCCGCAACGCCTGTTTCTGAAATAATTTTGAACACACCAATTTCGGCCGTATTTCTAACGTGAGTTCCGCCGCAAAGCTCCATCGATACACCCGAAAAATCGATCACTCGGACTTCATCACCATACTTTTCGCCAAACATGGCGATCGCGCCTTTCGCTTTGGCATCCGCGATCGGCATAGTCGAAATCTGAGCGTCGTATGCTTCAGCAATCCAAGTATTAATTTGTGCTTCAATCTGTTGGAGTTGGTCAGTCGTGAGGGGCTTGGAGTAGTTGAAGTCAAACCGCAACCGATCAAACGCTACTAAAGAACCAGCTTGCGAGATCGACTCATCAACAATTTTTCTCAATGCTGCTTGTAGCAAATGCGTTGCAGAATGATTTGCGGCGGATCGCTGTCGGCACGCCAAATCAATTTGAGCTGTAACCAGATCGCCGACGCGCAACGTGCCCCGCTCAATGCGCCCGAAATGCACAAAGAACGCGGATTCTTTTTTCACATCTTCTATGCGAACGACAACAGAATCGCCTGAGAGATAGCCGCGATCGCCAATCTGTCCGCCTGATTCTGCGTAGAACGGCGTTTGATTTAAAACAATCTGAACATTAGTACCTGCTTCAACTTGATCGGTCGGCTCACCATTGACGAGGAGAAGTTCGACCTTAGATCGACTACTCGACTGTTGATAGCCCACAAATTCCGTTTCATGAATGTTGTTCGCGAGTTGATCGAGCGTTCCTTGAACAGTGAGATCGACCGTTTTGTGAGCGTCTCGACCCCGTTTGCGCTGCTCTTTCATCTCAGCTTCAAACCCTGTCATATCGACAGTTAAGCCTTTTTCAGCCGCAACTTCTTCTGTTAGTTCAACCGGAAATCCATAAGTGTCGTATAGCTCAAACGCATCCTTACCAGAAATTTGCTTCGTTTCTTGGCTCAGAATATCAGCAAGCAATTTTTCACCGCGATCGAGGGTTTTACGAAAACGATCTTCTTCAGTGTGCAGTTCGGCTTTAATACTGTCTGCTTTTGCTCGCACCATTGGATAAGCAGATTCAGAAAGCGCGATCGCGCTTTCTGCCACTTCTAGCGTAAACTCTCGATCAACTCCAATCAACCGCCCGTGGCGCACAACCCGACGAATTAACCGACGCAACACGTAGCCGCGTCCTTCGTTCGATGCCGTGATTCCATCCGACATCATGTGAACCACAGCTCGGATATGATCTCCAATGACCTTGAGTGAGACTTTTGTAGGCTCATCGGTCTGAGCATAGTCGATTCCAGCAATCCTCGCCGCTGTTTGTACAATCGGAAAAATTAAGTCTGTCTCATAATTATTTGGCACATTTTGAAGAATCTGGGCCATTCGCTCCAAGCCCAAGCCTGTGTCAATATTTTTATTTTGAAGCGGCGTGAGGTTGCCTTCTGCATCCCGGTTGTACTGCATGAAGACAAGATTATAGAACTCAATAAAGCGAGTATCGTCTTCTAAGTTAAGGTTGTCTTCTCCACGTTCAGGATGAAAATCGTAATAAAGTTCAGAACATGGCCCACACGGGCCGGTTGGACCTGACACCCAGAAATTATCATCGGCTCCCATCCGCTGAATTCGATGTGCCGGAATGCCAATTTCGTCTCGCCAGATCGCGAAGGCTTCATCATCTTCCTCAAACACGCTAACAACAATACGATCTGATGGCAGCCCATAGGTTTTTGTCGATAGTTCCCATGCCCAGGCAATCGCTTGCGACTTAAAGTAATCGCCAAAGCTGAAATTGCCTAGCATTTCAAAGAAGGTGTGATGCCGTGCTGTGCGTCCTACATTTTCAATATCATTGGTGCGGATACATTTCTGAGCGGTTGCCGCGCGAGGAAATTCCGATTGGCGCTGACCTAGAAAAATCGGTTTGAACGGCAGCATTCCTGCGATCGTTAGCAAAACGGTCGGATCTTCAGGAACCAACGAAGCGCTAGGTAAAACTTGATGACCGTATGCTGCAAAGAAATCAAGAAACTTTTGTCGAATTTCAGCGCCGCTCAGAAAACTAGACATGGGGAGTATGGGCTTTGAGTAAAATGACGAGTCTACTTATCTTAATCATGCCGCAGGATTTTCACCAAGACAGAATACCTTTGAAATTAAAATCACTCTGTGAGCAGCTTTTGTTACTCAAGAATTTCGAGGACGTGTTACGCAGGTGTTAGTGCTCACGCAAACAGAGACCGCCTTTCCCACTGGGAAAGGCGGTCTCGCAACTAAGCTAGCCGCCAGGCTAGCGAGTTAGTTCAAAGATTATCCCTGAATAGCAGGAGCAGAGAGCGCCACAGGAGCCGTCTCCGAAGCTGCCAAGTCCAGCG